>JBHENG010000038.1:0-696 GCA_046262195.1 Pyrinomonadaceae bacterium
TCTGTACATAGTCTTCTCCTAAAATGTGAGTTCTACGCGCCGCTAGCGCGCGACAATACACGCGGGCGCAATTCTGCACCCAGGAACAAGCTGCGCGAAAGAATCTAGATTAGGAAGGCGTGGTGGCGCACGTATAGATCGGGAGGACGCGCCAAGGCTCTGTAGTAGCCCGCCGCGATCGATTCGCGGGCAGGCTCATAGTGAACGACGTGGGGATGAGTGAACTGGTACGTAGCTAGAGCGCGTGCTACCGCTTCAGCGTTGATCGTCGCAGGTTGATTGATACTCGCCGGGGATTGTGGGAGGCGCTGCATTGAACATGCTTCTTCCGGGCAACAGCTTTTCGCTGAGATATATTCATTTGACTCGATCGCTCGCAGACAGCACGAATGCACATCCGTTGATCTGCTGCATGCGCAGGCCGACGCCCACACCTGTCCGGCAAAAGCGAGTACGAATACAAATGCAACAACACGTCTAAGCACTATCCGTAAGTATCTCGCAGAATCCGGTTTTGTCAAGAGTTCTTGATCGACCGAGTAACAGTATAATCGCGTGTGTTTAAAGGCGGACAAGCACCGGCGTAGCTCTATTCTCGAGCGGACAATTAAGCTTTTAGGGGGAAAGAAACAGCAATCGGGCACGAAGCCGATTATCAAATATGCGGAGCACAGAACCCGGGTGAAATGGCGGTAA
>JBHENG010000038.1:706-25615 GCA_046262195.1 Pyrinomonadaceae bacterium
CGATGAAACGATATGTTTCGGAATTACTATCTACGGGTGTTCTTCTGATCGCCATTGTCGGGTCTGGCATTATGGCCGAACGACTCGCGGGTGGGAATGTGGCGATCGCGTTACTGGCCAATACGATCGCAACGGGTGCTGCCCTGGTGGCACTCATTCTCGCCTTCGCTCCGGTGTCGGGCGCTCATATGAACCCTGTGGTTTCACTTATGTCGGCGCTCAACCCGCGAACTGGCGTGGCGTGATGCTGTGTTTTACTGGGCGGCTCAATTTGCGGGTGCTTTGGCCGGAGTTGCGTTTGGCCAACGCGATGTTCGGTCTGCCGCTCTTCTTTGCTTCGCAAAAGGAGCGGATCTGCGAAACGAGGCGGTAGAGGCGATGCGCGAGGTCGGGATCGACATATCTTCGCACCGTTCGAAATCGGTATATGAATTTACGGGCCAGGAATTCTACTACGTGATCACTGTCTGCGACAACGCGGCTGAGAACTGCCCGCTCTTTCCCGGCAAAGCCGAGCGAATACATTGGAGCTTTGAGGATCCGGCTGCGGTCGAAAGCTCCGAGGAACAAAGATTAGACACATTTCGCCGCGTGAGAGATCAGATCAGTGACAGGCTTTTGTCGTGGACCGGGAGCGCATCGCGTTAGTGGCATTGGGAGGGGGCCGCGCCGTTCGGGTATCGATATCTGGGAGGGTGCGAACCGGTATGCTTGGCCTTCGTGAGGGAAAGCGGCCGGCCAATACATTTGCTGGCCGCACGCGCTGCTCATGTGGCGGGTCTATGAACATTCCTTCGAAATCGAATAAATACGTCTGCTCGACATGCCCGATTTAAGATCCCTCAGGAAGATCTTGAATACATCTTTGTCTCACAAGTCGGGCCTTTAGGCTTCGGTGGGCATCAGTTAGGCGACCGTTGGTCCTTACTGTCATACGTCAGTAAGAGAATGATCGCGGTACACCTTTGTGAAGAAATAGTGGTCGCACGCGAATCTATATCGATACGATTCGCGTGCGACCCTACCTTATTTAAAACGCCAACACTTGCGCAACGTTGGGAACCCACCGATACAACCCCGCCCAAACCTGATATTGATCCCCGGGATTCACCGGATGTAATTGAGCCATTGCTGAGTGAGGCCGAAGCATCGCGGTTCCTTGGCATCTCAAAAATGACCCTTCTCCGCCAACGAAGCGCAGGACTTATCGGATTCTTCCGCGTCGGCATCCGCGTTCTTTACTCAAAAGAAAAGCATTTGTTGCCGTATCTCGCCAACTGCGAGGTGCACGGGCAAAAGTTAGGATCGCGAAGGTAACACTCGTTTGCGTTAGGTAATTCTGTAGGTAAATAACAAAAGCCCGTCAAACGTTGACGGGCCAACTTATTGTAAATATTGGCTCCGCAGGTAAGACTCGAACTTACAACCCTTCGGTTAACAGCCGAATGCTCTGCCATTGAGCTACTGCGGAATATGGCACGGCCTGAGGCGAACTTAAAGATTAGAAATTTCACCTCGGGTTGTCAAGTTATTGACATCCTGCTTTAGGCGCCCATTTAACTCAAGTATAATCGTTCCAAAACTAGCCGGACTGGAGCGTTTCTTTGCATCACGAACTCGTTGTCATCCTGGATTTTGGTTCGCAATACACACAGCTCATCGCCCGTCGGATCCGTGAACAGGGTGTCTACTGCGAGATCCATCCCTTCTTTGTTCCTGTCGAAGAGATCCTAAAAATGAATCCAAAGGGAGTGATCCTCTCGGGCGGACCATCGAGTGTAACCGACGACGACGCGCCGCGAGTCCCGCCTGAATTTTACGACCAAGTCACCGCCCCGATCCTTGGTATCTGTTACGGGATGCAGCTATTGTCGGTCGACCTCGGCGGCTCGAGCGAACCCGCGGCGCGGCGGGAATACGGGGGTGCCCGGCTCAAGGTATTGAGCGGAAAAACAGATCTTTTCAACGAGCTCCCCTTCGATCTGGATGTATGGATGAGTCATGGGGATCATGTGACGCGGCTGCCTCAGAGTTTTCAAACCACGGCTACGACCGGCGACGTTATCACGGCCATCGAGTCCGCAGAGCGCCGCATTTACGGCGTGCAGTTTCACCCTGAGGTGACTCACACCCCACTCGGCAAAGAGGTTTTGCGCAACTTTCTTTTCAATATCTGCGGGTGCCGAGGTGATTGGACGCCAGCACAATTCATTAGAGAAGAGATCGAAAAGATCCGCGAGACCGTCGGACCCACGGGAAATGTAGTTTGCGGTCTTTCAGGCGGTGTCGACTCTACGGTAGCTGCGACGCTCGTGCACCAGGCAATAGGCGATCGTCAGAACTGCATTTTTGTAAACAACGGCCTGCTTAGAGCAAACGAGTTTGAGGACACACTAGAGCTCTACAAAAGCCACTTGCATCTCAATGTCCACGGTGTCGATGCCTCAGTGGAGTTTTACGCTGCCCTCGCGGGCATATCCGACCCCGAATTAAAGCGTAAGGCGATCGGCCGGACATTTATCGAGATCTTTGACGGCGAAGCCAAACGGATCGGCGATGTAAAGTGGCTTGTCCAGGGCACGCTTTACCCGGACGTTATCGAGTCCGTCTCGCTTCGCGGCTCGTCCGTCACTATCAAGTCACACCACAACGTGGGCGGATTGCCGGAAAAGATGGATCTAAAGCTGATCGAGCCGCTGCGGGAGCTTTTCAAGGACGAGGTGCGAGTCATCGGCAAAGATCTGGGTATTCCGAATCAGATACTCGAGCGTCATCCGTTTCCCGGACCGGGATTGGGGGTGAGAATACTTGGCGATATTACGCCGGAAAAAGTGGACTTGCTTCAGCAAGCGGACCGCATCTTTATCGACGAGCTTCACAATTTCGGCATTTATTCCGATGTGTGGCAGGCGTTTGCCGTGCTTCTCCCAATTCAGTCTGTCGGCGTCATGGGGGATGGTCGTACGTACGAACGGACGGTGGCACTAAGGGCCGTCACTTCGACAGACGGCATGACTGCGGACTGGGCCCGGCTGTCGCACGATTTTCTGGCGGCTGTTTCGACCCGCATCACGTCCGAGGTGCGCGGCGTCAACCGAGTCGTATACGACATCTCTTCGAAACCGCCTAGCACTATCGAATGGGAATGAGCCCCTCACCGCAGGCGTTTTACAGCGAACGGCTTTCCGTCAGACCGCTGAAAAGTGCCGTTGTCGTACTTTGTATCAGCAAAATCAAAAATGTTCGGTATACCCTTGTCGGCGGACGATTCAAACGTCGTCGGCTCGTTCGAAAAGTACATCTCTACACCGCTGCCCTTTGCCCATCTGACCTCAAAGCCCATCTTCGCTGGTGTGACGGTACAGGTGGTGTCGCCTACCTGGTAGGTCCCTTCAAATACGCCGGTATGATCACCGGCTGGTGGAACATTTGAGCTGGCGAGGTATTTTCGAAGGCTGTCTTGCGGTGAAGATTTGATATCCTCTATCTTCCACGCGCCGTTTATCAGTTTTAGGGCGAATGTCAGGGACTGCTTCAGCCCGCCATTATTGAATGTGACAGACACCGTCGCTGATTCACCGCTCACCTGGGCATGACCGATCGCAAAGTTTTTAATGTCGGGGTCCTGGGTGTTATACAGTGGGTCGGAGTCTAAAGCCCCGACCTCATCCTTAGAGTCATTTGCGTCTTTCCAGATCAGATCGGCAAGCGGCTTCGCAAAGTATTTGTCAACGAGTGCCCGGTTTTTTGTCTGAAAGAAGGGACTCTTTTTTGCATCATGCTGCCTGTACAGATCTGCGACCAGGGCCTCGGCTGCCGCCGCCTGTGACTGCTCGGCACCGGCAGCCGGTGTACCGGACGGCGTTGACGCTACATTAGGGTCGGTATTATCCGTGACGGCAACATTTACATTCCCACCGGACGAACAAGCCAGCCCGGCAAACATCAAAACTGCGGAGCACATCAAGTTAAAAATGTTGTTTGATCTCATAATTAGGAATATAAGCTTCTTACGAGAGTCGACTCTCCGGACCGCGTCCAGGAAAAAATAGAGTTGTTTAATGCCAAGTGCTAAATTATTCTACCTTCAATTTATTCTCATCTGCTACCGGAGTTGCAGCTAGTCCAATGGAACTTTCGCCCGAATACATTTTAGAGTTTCGCTCGGTCGGCTACACAGTTAACGGGCTGCAGGTATTAAAGGACCTTAGCCTGGTAATAACAAAGGGCGAGGTCGTTGTGCTGCTGGGCGAATCCGGCTGCGGTAAAACGACAACTCTAAAGCTCATAAACGCACTCATGACGCCCACGTCCGGGCAGCTCCTGGTTCACGGAAGATCGACTGTGAAGTGGGAACCGGTCGAGCTGCGCCGGAGTATAGGATATGTCATACAGGACGGGGGCCTGTTTCCCCATTTCACCGTTTCGCAAAACGTCGGACTTGTTCCGACGCTGCGGGATTTTGCACCGGCGCAGATCGCCGCCCGGATCAACGAAATGCTTAGTCTCGTTAAACTTGACCCTCTGAAATTCGCCGAGCGATTTCCGCACGAGCTGTCGGGAGGTCAAAGGCAGCGAGTCGGTGTCGCACGGGCGCTCGCCGCAGACCCTGATCTGCTGCTTTTGGACGAGCCTTTTGGTGCCCTGGATGCAATAACCAGATCTGGTCTGCAAAGGGAATTTGCCGGCATGGTCCATGACATGGGCAAGACCGCGATCTTTGTAACGCACGACCTGCACGAGGCGATGCTGGTCGGTACGCGCATCGCCCTAATGGAGAAAGGGAGCATCGTTCTGGAGCAAACACCGGAGGGTTTCCGCCGATCCGATTTACCGCTGGTTCGCGCCTTTCTGGATACGGTTTCGATACTCGCATGATCCGGCGTATCATAACATGCATAACGAACGACGATTATGAATAAAAAAGGGCAAAACAGACGCGACTTTATAAAGACAGGTGCTGCTGGATTGGCGACTATTGCGTTGTTCTGTAACACAAGGGGCGAGATGACATATTTTGTAGAGGGTGATCCTTATCCCGAGCTTATCGAGGTCACCATCCCTCAGCTGCAGACCAAGCTTCGTTCTGGTCAGCTGACAGCCCGTCAGCTCACGGAGATGTATCTTGAAAGAATACGCCAGGTCGACACCAAGACCCGCTCCGTTATCGAGATAAACCCCGACGCGCTTGCGATCGCCGATCAGCTGGACAAAGAACGAAAAAAGGGTAAGGTGCGCTCGATGCTCCATGGCATTCCGATCCTCGTCAAGGACAATATCGATACAGCGGACAGAATGCACACGACGGCTGGCTCGCTGGCAATGATAGATGCGCCGCCGCCAAAACGAGACGCCTTTGTCGTCGAGAGACTCCGCAAAGCGGGTGCCGTTATACTCGGCAAAACAAATCTCAGTGAGTGGGCCAATTTCAGGGGGAACCGGTCTATCAGCGGATGGTCGGGCCGTGGCGGCCAGACAAACAATCCATACTTCCTCGACCAAAACCCCTGCGGCTCCAGCTCAGGTTCGGGCGTGTCGGTATCGGCAAATCTGGCTGCGGGAGCCGTAGGCACCGAGACAAATGGCTCAATCATTTGCCCCGCGAACACTAATGGCGTCGTTGGTATCAAGCCCACACTCGGTTTGATATCGAGAAGCGGCATCATCCCGATTGCACATACGCAGGACACAGCGGGACCGATGACCCGGACTGTTGCAGACGGTGCCATCATGCTGGGTGCGATGGCAGGCCGCGATAAACAGGACCTGATCACAAGCGACGCGGAGAAAAAGGGAGCCAAGGACTACACGGAATTTCTGGATCCGGACGGCTTCAAGGGCGCGCGCCTCGGCCTGGTGATGCAGTTCGTCCAGGGTCGGACCGCGGAGCAGACCAAGGCATACTATCAGCCATTTATCAATAAGATGCGCAACGCGGGTGCGACACTTGTTGATGTGACGTTTACACCTGATTACAGCAAGATCTCCACCGAAAGGCTCGACGTTCTGAAATATGAGTTTAAGGCGAACCTCAATAAATACCTGGCAGCCCGCGGCGGAAAGTACAAAACCCTCGAAGACCTGATCAAGTTTAATGACGAGAACAAAGATAAGGAATTGCCTCTGTTTGGCCAGGAGCTTTTTGTCGACTCGCAGAAAAAAGGCGATCTGATCGATAAGGCATATACGGACGCCCTCGCGAAGGTAAAAACCGCGGCCCGAGAGGAAGGCATCGATGCTGTGCTCGGCAAATACAAGCTCGACGCGCTTGTTGGACCGACAAGCGGGGCTACATGGGCGATCGCGGCTACAGCAGGATATCCTTACATCACAGTTCCTTTGGGGCTTCGCGAGATACCGTTGCCGCTGCCCGCTGCAGGCGGCGCATCGCCGGGCATGACGATGCAGGCAACTGGAATGGCCTTCTTTGGTACCGCGTGGAGCGAGCCGACGTTGATAAAGTACGCTTACGCGTTCGAGCAAAAAACGAGAGGCCGCGTAGCGCCACAATTTTTACCGACATTTCCCAGAAAGCAGCCATGACATTTCGTCTTTCATCTGGATAGTTTAATGAACCGGGCGGCATTTCTGACAATCCTCTTGTGCCTTAGCATTGCCACAGTGATGAGGGCGCAGCCTGACCCGACCAGGTTTACGATCACGGCCTGGCCTGACTCAAATGCCGATAGATACTTTACGCATGACCGTGTTTGGCGCGGGGCCGACGGCGCCAGCTCGATAGATCTCGGCGAAGGACGTGTGCTCTGGTTGTTCGGCGACAGCATCATATCCAGGGATTGGACCGGTACACGTGTGGGTTCCTTTGTTAGGAACAGTGTCGGCGTTCAAGCCGGTTACGAACTCACCGCTCCGATCAAATATTACTGGAAGCCGACCAAACGCGGACATGAAGCGTTTTTCAGTATTCCGGGCAAGAATTGGTTCTGGCCGGGTCATGGGACGATGATCCGCGACCGGCTTATCATCTTCCTTTTCCAACTTCGCGGGGTCAATACCGGTTTGGGATTTGAGGCTTTTTCCTGGTACGCGGTCCTTGTCTCTAATCCGTCAGATGAACCGTCGAAGTGGAAGATGAAGTATATTCAGGGCCCTGAGACATTCGGTCAGATGGCGGGCTCGGCGGCGGTCCTGAAGGATGATAAGTATCTTTACGCTTTCGGCGCTCAAGAACCTTCTACCCATGAAGTCTACCTGCTGCGGTGGCCGTTAGACGATGCTTATAACGGTGAACTGGGCGGGCTTGAATGGTGGTTAAACGGAAAATGGGCAAAGCGGCCGTCGCGAGAGCCGATACCAACACCATTATTTATAGGCGGCACCGAATACTCAGTTCACTTCGATGCGTCCATTGATAAGTACCTGCAAATACAGTCATTTGGCTTTGGCGACGCGACGATCGGCTTAAGGATGGCCGACCGTCCTGAAGGGCCTTGGTCGAAACCAAAGACCATATATAGGCCGTCCTATACAGGAATAAAACAGCCGTTTATGTACTCGGCAAAGGCACACCCCGAGCTTCGGACCGACGGACTGTACATCACATATAATGTCAATAGTTTCGACTTTTCTCACATGCTGGAAAATCTAAACACGTATTTTCCGAAATTCATTCGCCTCAGAATAGAGCCTAGGCGCTAGCGAGGAACACTTTGCCCTTCATCGACTTCCTTAAAAGCGTCTGGCCTGAGCTGCTGGCGCTTATTCGAGAGCATATCTTGCTGGTTTTTATCTCGACTGGCGCGGCTATCGTCGTTGGGCTGCCGCTCGGAATTCTCTTGACACGCATTACATCGCTGAGGACGCCGGTGCTCGGGTTTGCGAACGTTATGCAGACGGTGCCGAGTCTCGCGCTTTTCGGCCTGCTGATCCCGATCCCGTTCGTTGGCGGTATAGGAGCGCGGACGGCGATTATCGCATTGGCGCTGTATGCTCTGCTGCCCGTGATACGAAACACGGTGACCGGAATTCTCGGCATAGATCCAAAGGTGCGTGAGGCCGCGGTCGCCATGGGGATGACAAGCAGTCAGATACTCCGGATGGTTGAGCTCCCGCTTGCCATGCCGGTGATCCTTACCGGTATTAGGGTCGCAGTTGTCATTACCGTCGGTGTTGCGACAGTTGCGGCGGCGGTCGGAGCCGGGGGACTGGGCACGTATATTTTCAGAGGCCTCCGTCAGAACGACAACAATCTGCTGCTCGCTGGTGCCCTGGCTTCTGCCCTTCTCGCTCTGTTTTGTGACTTCGGCATTGGCCTCATCGAAAAGTCTTTTGAGATCGGCCGCCCATCGTCCATCAGCCCGAAGATCGCGGGAGCCGCTGTGGGGGCGGTATTAATAACCGCCATTGGGCTTAGTTACCTTTTACCGGTTAGCTCGGAACGGGGAACGGCGGGCGTGCCGGATTCACGTTCCATCGTGGTCGGATCGAAGGATTTCACTGAATCTGTCATACTCGCGGAGATCCTTGCGCAGATGTTAGAACGTCGTGGCGTCGCCGTCACACGACAGTTTGAGCTTGGCGGCAATCTTGCGCATGACAGTCTGCTTTCCAAACAGGTGGACGTGTACCCGGAATACACGGGCACCGCGTATACAGCCATCTTAAAACACCCGCCAATCACCGATCCAAAGGCGGTTTATGATCAGGTAAAGGCTGAATATGCCGAAAGGCTCGGTTTGGCCGTGAGTCCGCCGCTCGGTTTTTCGAACGATTTTGCGATACTTGTCCGCGGCGACGTTGCGAGAAAGAACGCCTTTAAAAACATCTCAGATGCCGTGCCTATTGCGCACGAATGGCTGGCAGGCTTTGGACAGGATTTTATGTCTCGCGCCGACGGTTACCCGGGGTTTTCAAAGGCCTATGGGTTCCGCTTTACCAAACAGCCACGTGAAATGGATCTTTCGCTGACGTACAGAGCCCTGCAGGCAGGAGAGCTCGATATCATCGCCGGCAATTCTACTGACGGTCTGATCGCTGCACTCGATCTGGTTCAACTCAATGACGACAAACGTTACTTCCCGCCTTATCAGGCTGTTTTCATTGCTCGAATGGAGGTTCGCGACATACTTGAGAACGTTTTTGCTTCTCTTCACAACGCTATTTCCACGGACGAGATGCGGCGCCTGAACTACGATGTGGATGGCAATAAACGCTCGCCGCGTGAGGTCGCCCGCGAATTGGTTGACGCCAAATTCGCACCTCCCGAAAAAACTAAAGTGCCTGCGGCTCAATAATTTAGCTTGCAACTTATTTGCAAATCTTGTAGTCTTAGTAGTTTGACAATTCCGTGTCTCTGCATCGACGGTAAACTCGCCTATATGTTTAGGCGTAATTGATAGTTCGAGAAACGGTTCGTTTATAACTGTTAGAAGCGGCTCCCGCATTTTGGTGAGCCCTCGAACGCTGTTCCTTCCTTGCCACCGTTACGCTGAAGATCACGCCGCGTTAGTAACTTCTTATTACATCCTGAAGACTTGTTGATCCATTAGGGTATTCGCTTTTAAATCCGCCCTCTTAATGTGAGGCGTGGATTGCTAGAGCAGCACTCAGTAAACAAGTGCTTCCGTAGATAGAGATTTATTCAATACAAATGACTTTTAGAGATTTAGGCTTGCGGTCCGTTTTCACGGAGAAATGCGAGCAGTTAGGTTATACAGTGCCGACTCCGATCCAGGAGCAGGCAATTCCTGTCCTATTACAGGGCGGAGACATTATCGCTTGTGCCGAAACAGGCACGGGCAAGACGGCGGCGTTTCTGCTGCCGATATTACAAATGATGGGCGAGAACAAAAACCGCTCTGGCACGAAGATCCTTGTGCTTTCGCCGACGCGAGAGCTCGCTAATCAGACTGAAGCTTTTTGTCGTCAGTTTGCGCCTAAGGGCATAACCTGCACTGCCATCATTGGGGGTTCAGGCTATAAACGCCAAATGGACAGCCTTCGTCGTGGTGCAAATATCATTATCGCGACACCGGGACGTCTAATCGATTTTATGGACCAGGGCCTGGTCGACTTCAAGGGTTTGACCCATCTTGTCCTGGACGAGGCCGATCGCATGCTGGACATGGGGTTTTTACCCTCGATCAAACGGATCGTAAGGGTAATTCCAACGAAGCGACAGACGCTATTTTTCTCAGCGACAATGTCGCCGGAGATCGAGCACATCGCGTACTCGATGCTTAACGATCCAAAGTTTATCGAGGTCAGCCCGCGTGGCAAAGCCGCTGGCCTGATCGAACAGACAGCATACCCGGTTGCTCAGCAATCGAAAATGCCTTTGCTGCTCGATTTGCTCGACAAAGAGGATTTTGATCGTGTGCTTGTTTTCACGAGGACGAAGCGTGGTGCCGACCGTCTCGCCCATATTCTGGAAAAGCGCTCGCACAAATCGAACCGAATTCACGGCGATCGTTCTCAGTCTCAGCGTGAGGCTGCACTTAAAGCCTTTAAACTGGGCTACACCAACGTGTTGGTGGCGACCGACGTAGCTGCCCGGGGGATCGATATTGACTCGGTATCACATGTGATAAACTATGACATACCGGAAGCCCCTGAGGATTATGTTCACCGTATCGGCCGTACTGGCCGTGCCGGGAACAAAGGACGTGCTATCACGCTGTTTACGATGGCCGAAGAGCACTCGATGCGGGCAATTGAGCGTCTGACGGGCGAAAGGGTTGAGCGGATCGTGTTGCCGGATTTTGGCGGACACACATTGACACAGGTATCTCCAGCCAAGAGATCGTCCAGGCCGGCGCCGAAGAGTTTTAGATCGTTCGGTCCGCGACGCGGCCGATAATTAGTTAGTTAAGCCCGCCCCGTCAGGGGCAGGCAGATTATTTGAGGTGAAAAAAATATGGCAGTAAAGGTAGTAGCGTACGCAGTTGATCAGTCGGTCGAAATGATGTGTTCGGCGTGTGACCTTGAGCAAAATCACAAGGTTCTCACCGTCACGAAACAGGGTAAGATCACAAAGGCTTCGTGCGAGGCGTGTGAAACCGTCAGCACGTTTACTCGTGGTGTCAAAACGTCGGTCTCAATGGGTTCAGGTAAAAATGCCTCGCCTTACGACCGCATGCGAAAATACCGGAAAGGCCAGGCGATGACCCACGACAAGTTTGGCCGCGGCGAAGTTACAGCCGTCATCGAACCGCAAAAGATCGACGTTCTTTTCGGCGATCAGACGCGGCGTCTTATTCATTCGCAGAACTAAGTTAAACTAGTTCAATACAAAGGCTGTCCGCGGACCTGAATGGGTTTTCGGACAGTCTTTTTTGTTACAACGTCCCTGGTCAGTAGTTCCTGCAGGTGCGAGCATCCCGATCGCTGCACAGCAACATCACAACTTTAGCCGAGTGCTACAATTCGTCAAAGATGACAGCCGAAGACCATAACAAATATCTTGCCTGGACCTTTCTCGTCCATGGCTCGATTCAGCTTTTGCTGATGATGCTGATGTTTGTGTTCTTTTCGGTCGCGTTTCCCGTCGATCCGCGGGACGGCCCGCTGCCGGTCGTTATGATGATGTTCGGGATCATTTCCCTATTCCAGATGTTATTTGCAGTGCCCTCATTCGTCGCCGCATTCGCCCTGATAAAGCGAAAAAGCTGGGCCCGTATCGCGGCCATCGTCGCGGGTGTGGTCTCCTCGATGAACGTGCCGTTCGGCACGGCCGCGTGCGCATATTCTCTTTGGTTCTTTCTCGGCGACGCCTGGAAGGACGTATATCCAGTGCTCACGGAGCCCGGCGACGACCTGGCCCACCAGCTCAGCCGCGGACGCGATGAAGGTGACGCCCGATGGAGCGGCCTTGGCACCAACGAGCGGGGAGAGGTTGTATTTCACCCGGTCGAGCCGCCGGACTGGCGATAGACTGGATCCGAATCGAAAAAAGCCGCCCTTTCAAGCGGCCTTATCCTAGAACATCAAGTGTTCGACGCACTGCTCGTGGCCCGCGAGATCTCCTGAACGAGATCGCCCGCCACATGTTCCGGAGCGATGCGTGCGACATCCGCTTGAGCAACAAGGCCGCAGCAGGCCCCGTTTGCGTCAACCACCGGTATACGGCGAATCTGGTTTTCCTCCATCAGCTGCAGACACGTCTCAATGTCTGCATCCTCCGGAACAGTCACCACGGGACTGGACATTGCATCCGCAACCGTCATTTCAAGTGGGTTTAAGCCCTCGGCTACTGTACGGCAGCAAATATCCCGGTCGGTGATCGTCCCGATCGGGGTCATACTTTCATGATCCTCAATAACCGGCAGACATCCGCAATCTTCGTCTGCCATTGTTTTTGCTACAGACTGCAGGCTTGTGTCCGGCGTGCAGCAGGTTGGGTTCGCGGTCATTATCTCTCTTACTTGCATCCTGATTTACCTCCAAATGTTTAATTGCCCCGGTCTTCGATATGGAGATGCGGTTTGCCTCACCTGTATCTGCTTGATTATGTTCCCGGCGGAGCCATCCGTCGGTATGTCAAAATACGTTGCGGGCGGCCTTTTTTGATTTAGGATCGGCTTGGCTCAGCACCGGGTGCCTGTTTGCCCGCAAACGCTTTTAGGCAGATAATCATGCTTGGTTCTACCCAGATTCTTCGGAGAGATTTATGAAGCGGTTTTTTTCTGCCATTGTCCTGACTGCCCTCGTTTGCACCTTTTCAGCCGTTGAGCTGGGCGCTCAAAATTTGAGCGCGGAAGACAAGCTCGTCGCAAAGGCCCGCAAGATCCACGCCAACGTAATAACACTCGACACGCACAATGATATCAACACCGCGAACTTCACGGAGACCGTAAATTATACCCAGGACCTGCCGACCCAGGTCAATTTGCCGAAGATGGTACGCGGCGGGCTTGATGTCACATGGCTGATAGTTTACACCGGGCAGGGTGAGCTTACTGAAGAGGGTTATCGACGGGCGTATGCAAACGCGATCGACAAATTTGATGCTATACACCGCCTTACAGAAAAGATCGCACCCACTCAGATCGAGCTCGCACTTACCGCAAAGGACGTCAAACGAATCGCTAAATCCGGCAAGAAGGTAGCGATGATCGGTATCGAAAATGCCTATCCGCTCGGGACAGACATAACCCGGATCAGAGATTTTGCCGCGCGAGGGGCACGTTATATGTCGCTCGCACACAACGGGCACAGCCAGCTGGCCGACTCGAATACCGGTGAACGTGATGATAAATGGCTGCATAACGGGCTAAGCGAAATGGGCAAACAGGCCGTTGCCGAGATGAACAAGTGGGGCATCATAGTCGATATTTCGCACCCGTCTAAACAGGCCAATATTTAGGCCATGCAGTTGAGCAAGGCGCCGGTCATCGCCTCTCACTCCTCGGCTCGGGCGCTGTGCGACCACAGCCGTAACCTTGACGACGAACAGCTCGCACTGCTCAAACAGAATGGCGGTGTAGTCCAGGCGGTCGCGTTTCGCGGATATGTCAGTAAGGAAAAGAGCGAGCTGCGAGCGGCAAAGACGACGGAGCTAATGGAGGAATATGCCGGTAAGGTGGGTTTTCGTATCTTGGCGCGTGCCGATGTTCAGGCGCTGCCTGAAGTGGACCGTGCCGACTACCAGACCCGTTTCACGGCCTTTAGAAACAAGGTAAATCCGCTGCTTCGTGAGCGTCTAAAGACCCTCGCCCCGGACGTGAATGTGCAGGATTTCGTCAACCATATCGATTATCTGGTCAAAAAAATCGGGATCGACCATTTGGGTATCAGCTCAGATTTTGACGGCGGGGGCGGAGTAGAAGGCTGGGATAGCGCCGCCGAAACCTTTAACGTGACGCTCGAACTTGTTCGTCGCGGGTACACCAAAAAACAGATCGAGAAGATGTGGAGCGGAAATCTGCTCCGCGTGCTCGATGAGGTCCAAAAAGTCGCGAAGAGGCTGCAAGAAAAGGGCTAGGTGTCGCTCTCTCCAGGGTCTGCCGCGGTGTGCATTTGCATTCGTAGGGGCTCAGCCCTTGTTGATCCGGTCCCCGGCATCGCTGATGGCGTCACCGACTGCGTCAACGGTATCCCCGACCCCACGTTTGAATTTGCCCCATGTTTCATGGGTCTCACCGGCGGCATTTTGTGCTTCACCTTCGGTCTCCAGGGACTGATCGTCGGTGGCTTCACCGGCCTTGTCTTTGACCCAGCCCTTGGTTTGTTCCCATTTACCTTCGAGTTCATCGTTGTTCGGTACTGACATGATAATTCCCCCTGATCCTTATAAATTCAGCCGTTTTTCGCCTTTTGTTAAAGCGAATGACAGCCCGAGTGTATCTGCTTTGACAACCCGCGACTGTTGGGTCGGTTACATAGGCGTGCCCGGCAATCTACACGGGCCGAACTTTTTATTTTAAAAAACGTTATTATGAAAGAGCACGCGGGGGATGAATCCCACGAGGCTAAGTACGACGAAAAGGGGAGGACATCATATGTCAGATTTCGAAACGGAAGTTAAGAAAGCAGAAAAGGAACTGGAAAACAGTTTGGTGCCGGTGGGCAGCGAGCCGTTTACGGACAAGGTAACATCGGACGAATTTTTGGGTGATATCCGCGTCCAGGCGCAGGAATACGGCCAGAAAATACAGGATGCGGCCGCTAAGGCGAAAGATTATGCGACGGACGCGTTTTCGCAAGCGGGCGATAAATTTCGAGAGCTGCAGAGCCGCGACCCGAAGGAGTATATAGAAGACGCCAAGGAGTTTGCCCGCCAGAAACCGGGCCAGACCATCCTCATCTCAGCCGCCCTTGGCCTTGTGGTCGGGCTGCTGCTAAAAGGCGGACGGAAATAACACCAAAAAGTATAGGACCGCCCAGTAAAACGGGTGGTCTTTTTATGTTTTAGGCATACAATCGGGGGGAATAGCTTGGCCAAGTGTCAGTGGTCAGTGGTCGGTGGTCACTTGGCCAGTGGCAGATGTTAGCCCCAGGTCGATCGACCCGGAAACCGTGTGATTTGAGCGTCTTGAGCTGGCGGAGCCTGCGGCAGATAGTAGCCCCAGGTGAACGGAGTGGAACCTGGGGTAGAGGATCCAAAAAACACCTGCTATCGAGAGAGCGGCGGAGCGATCTCGATGGCATCCTTTCCGCGCTTTGTTGGGCCAAAGCCCTTGAGAGTTTCTTAGCCCCACGCGACCGCCGCAATATCGAAAGGTTTCGAAAGGTTGCCAACGGAGGCAAGGTCATCGAAATAAAAGGCGCCGGTCGCCGTGCGCGACTTCTTGCTGCAGAAATAGGGCGATGAAGCCGCGAAGGGCTAGTCCGAAAAAATCTTCCTACCTGGTTCGTGAGGCGTCATTGTTGACAGGAAAAATAGCATGAAAGTCCAAGGAAGTGGAGAACATGGAATAATCTGACCCATATAGTCTCGAACATAGTTGATCGTAATTGCGTCACTTCGACCCCCATTCCTCGATTTTATTCCTGATCGACCGAGGTAGAGGTGCACGGTCTTCCGAAAATGAGCGTATACGCGCGGGTCCGAATTCTTCTGTTTTGCTGTTATATGACCGAGAAAAGAACGCACAACTAATCATGCCGGTGGAAAGATCAATTGCAATTGCAGATTCCTCACTTCCACATGAATGCGGAGCACACCCGCTTGCGAACATCACGCCATTGTCAACAGTAAAAGGAACTTGAACAGTCAGGTTCGTATCAAATTCAGTAAAACTGCGGCCCATTACAGATCGCAGACGTTTTCTAATACTAGGTCGGGCTTTGAACAACTCATAGGGATACTTGTCGATGAATCCAATAATTGCGTTCAGTTCTGTTTTTTGATCGACTGGCGTAGGTGACGGGGACGGGGACGTGGGCGCAATGCTTAGCGTGACTGTCGGGGAGGTTTCAGGAGACGCATTGGTAACAGATTTCGGCAGCACCTCTGGTGGCGTAGACTGACTCTTGAGCCAAAAATAGACTGATATGCCCCCGGCGACGACCGCCAAACACAAGATCATTAAGTAAGCCGCCCTCCGTACTGGGGCCGGATGTGCTGGCCTATCGAATCGTACCTGAACAGTTTCCGGCTCATCGCCCGATCGCAGAATTGTACCGTCCTGAAGACAGAAGCGTAGTGACTCGTCAAATTGCAGATTGCATTTTGGGCAGCGTTTCACAGCGTGACCGATACTTCAAAAGGACCAACGCGGTTGTTAGAAAAAACTAGCTCCACGTTTCAGTAAATCTCATTGATGTTAAATGATTTCAAAGTTTCACGAAACTGGCCGGTGATAATTACCGAAGGGGTAACGTTCTTCTTTTCCTGATCTTGGTGAGTTTTTGCCAGTTTTAATCTCAAACCCACCCGCGACCCAAGGGGTTGACAAGACCTTTTCGGAGTGACAATCTATTGCATCGCGTGGTAAGTAAGCACTTACTAATGTGACGAGGAGACTTTCTTGATCAAAGAGCTATTTAACTGTGACCCGTCGGGGCGGATGAAGGGCGACGAGCGCCGCGAGCAGATACTGCAAACGGCGGTTAACCTGTTTTCGCAGAAAGGGTTTAAGGGGACGACCACGAAAGAGATCGCACGGGCCGCGGGCGTCTCGGAGGCGATGGTGTTTCGCCATTTTTCGACGAAAGACGAGCTTTACGGCGCCATTCTGCACAACAAAAGCTGCCAGGACGGCGTACATACTTTTCTGTGGGAGCAGAACCAGACGCTTGTCGAGGCGATGAAGGCAAAGGACGATTTTGCGGTTTTTTACAACATCGCCTTTGACGCGATGAACAAGCACCACACGGACGAGGCCTTTATGCGGCTGCTGTTCTATTCGGCGCTGGAAGAACACGAGCTCGCGGACCGTTTCTTTAACGAGTTTATCTCGCATGTGTACGACTTTATCGGCGGCTACATCGCCCAAAGGCAGCGCGACGGGGCGTTTAGAGAGCTGAATCCGAAAGTGGCTGTCAGGGCGTTTATCGGCATGCTGATCCACCACTCACTGAACAATATTTTGTGGGACAAAAATCGAAATATCCTCGATATCTCCAACGAAGAGGCCGCACGTAATTTCGCAGAGATCCTGTTAAACGGTATCAGGTCGGAAACGCCCGCTGGTGAATACTCATGAAGAGAACTCAAAATTTATTAACCGTTGTTTTGCTCGGCGCGATCGGAGCTGGGTTCGGGTGCGGGCGTGGGGCCGTAACGGCCAACTCGAACACGAACACACAGGCACAGATCGTCGATGTTACCACCGCTCAGGCGATCGTCAGGCCGATCCCGACGTATTTTGAGGCGACGGGCAACCTTACGAGCGACGCCCAGACACACGTGGCCCCGGCGGTCGGCGGAAAGATCGTGCTTGTAAATTTTGACGTCGGCAGCTACGTTCAACAGGGCAGCGTACTCGTCAGGCTCGATGACCGCGACGCACGCATCCGCCTCGAGCAGGCCCAGGCACAAGCAGAGCAGCGAAAGGCCGTCGGTCAGGCCGTCGCCGCCCTGAGGCAGGCGCAGGTCAGGCTGGGGCTCAAAGACGGCGAGACATTTAATATCGAAAGCTTTTCGCAGGTGAAATCGGTCCAGGCAAATCTTGTCCTGGCCGAGCGAGAGCTACAGCGTTCGCAAAGACTGTTTGACACGGGCGACGTTTCGCGTTCGATACTCGACCAGCGGCGTGCCCAGCGTGACGCGCTGCTGGGCCAGCTCGACGAAGCGCGTTCAAATGCCGCGGTGGCCGTGCGTGCGATAAATTCGGCCGAGGCAGGTGTAGCTGCCGCACGCGCCGCCGTAACAACGGCAGAAACCCAGGTGGACCAGGCCCGCAAGGCGCTGGCCGACACGGTGATCTACGCGCCCATCAGCAGGCACATTTCTGAGCGGATCGCGGACCCGGGTGAATTTATATCGCCAAGCGCGCCGAACGCCAAGGTGGCAACTATCGTTCGTACCGGCACGCTCCGGCTAAAGATCGATGTGCCGGAACAGTCCATCGGCAAGGTGGCCATCGGACAGGGCATTTCGCTGCAGACGAGTGGCTACCCGGATCGGAACTTTGCAGGGACGGTTGTCCGCGTACTGCCTAACCTGAACGCCACGGCAAGTACATTAACGGTCGAGGCAGAGGTTTCTAATGTCGATGGCCTGTTAAAGCCCGGGCAGTTCGCGACGGTACGCATAACTCAATCAAAACCTGAGAATGCCGTAATGACGCCGTGAAAACAGAAGGTGACATCAACAAGGTCTATATCATTAAGGACGGCGCCGCGCGCGAGGCTCTAGTTCAGCTCGGGTTGCTCGAAAACGAAATGATCCAGGTAAAACAAGGCGTCGCGTAAGGGGACATCGTTGCGGTAAGCGGGGTGGGGGAGCTGTTTGATGGGGTTCTGGTGCGAGCGGGTTCGTAGTTCAAACTTGGGACTTCTTTGAAGAATTATGCAGTGGCTAGCTGAAGTCTGTGTAAAACGGCCGGTGTTCGCAACCATGCTAATCATGTCGCTCGTGGTCGTGGGCGCCTTTTCGTTCATGAGCCTGGGTGCCGACCTTTTTCCGAAGATCGACTTCCCCACCATAACCATTACGGTCGTGAATCCGGGCGACTCGCCGCAGGAAGTCGAGACCGAGATCACCGAAAAGGTCGAGGAGGGCGTAAACACGATCAGCGGTATCGACGAGCTGAGGTCGTCGTCGATCGAGGGCATTTCGCAGGTTTTTGTCCAGTTTGTTCTCGAAAAGGACGTTAACGTCGCCGCGCAAGAGGTTGAGAACCGCGTTCAGACGGTCATTCCCCGCCTGCCCGAGACGGCGAAACAGCCGACGGTGCAAAAACTCGATACTGACGCGGCGCCCGTGTCGCGTATTTCCATCTCTGCACCCGTGGCGCTTCGCGAAGTCACTGACGTCGCCAGAAACAAGGTCAAGGAACGTATTGAGTCAGTAAATGGCGTCGGCCAGATCACGATCATCGGCGGACGCGAGCGACAGATCAATGTCTGGGTCGATCCCGACAAGATGCGTTCGTATAACGTGTCAGCAGCCGAGGTTTCGGCCGCACTAAGAATACAGAACATGGAGTTTCCAAGCGGCCGCATTGATGAGGGCCAGACGGAAACCAGTGTCCGAACTGTCGGAAAGATCCGAAAGCCGGAGCTTTTTGGCGATGTGGTCGTCGCCACTCGCGGCGGGTGGTCAAGGTGAACGATCTTGGTTATGTCGAGGACGGTGCGGAAGAGATCAGGTCGGAGGCACGCCTGAACGACCGTGCCAAACGTCAGCATCTTCAGCAACAATCAGACGACCACGCAGGGCTCCTTTGTCGGCAATGTGAACGTGCAGGGGTACGTGCCTCAGTGGGGCACGGTGTACAACGCGACATTCAATAACCAGCGGCTTATGACCGACAATCCGATCTCAATTCTGAGCCCGCAGTTAAACTCTAGTCTCGGCTTCTCGGTAATGCAGCCGCTGTTTCGCGGGCGTAAATTTGATCAGACGCGCCGAACCATCGAGATCGCGAAGCGCAACACTGCACTCACAGACAGCCAGTTTCGCCAGCGGTCGATCGAAGTGGTTTCATCTGCGCAGCGAGCTTATTGGGACCTGACCTAATCTTGTCTCGCCAAATCGGAACAGCGACATCTGGAACGAGCCCTAATGCCTGTCGAACCGGTAGAAGTAGTTGTTCCTGCAACAACCCTCGGCGAGGCCATGACAACCGCTTTTGATAACCGCCCTGAGCTTGAGATCAATAAGACCCAGCGCGAGATAAATGCCATCGATCAGAGACTTTTTCACGAACAGAAAAAACCGCAGATCGACTTTGTCGCCAACTATGGGTCATCGGGTGTCGGCGGAAGTCAGAATCCGAACTTCAGCCCAAACTTTCCGACGCCGTGTACCGTTAATCCGACATCACCGGCATGCCAGCAGCAGCAGGCTAACCTCGCGATGCTGACGGGTAACCCGTTTAGCGGCATTTTCGCAAACCGATATCCGGTACTTAGGGTCGGCGTCAATTTCAATCTTCCGCTTTTTGGCGACAAGACTGACAAAGCGCAGTTGGGCCGTTCGCTGGTCGAGGCAGAACGCCTCGACACCCAGCGCGAACAGCTTGAACAGGGCATACAGGTCGAGGTGCGGAACGCTGTCCAGACGATCAGGACCGCGGAAGGACGACTTCGCGCCGCCGCGAGAGCGCGCGAGAATACTGGAAAACAGTATGAATCGGAACAGCGAAAACTGGATGAAGGTCAGTCTGACATTTATAAAGTGCTCGAGCGTCAGACTGCGCTTGCAACGGCGCGGAGCAGTGAGCTGCGTGCCCGGACCGAATTGAACAAGGCCGTCGCCGACCTGCAGAGGGCAACGGGCATCACGTTGAAAACTAACAATGTACAGCCGAAGCTAATCATATGAAGGCTGTTTTTATTGCAGAATTTGGCTCGATCGATAACCTGGAGCTCCGTGAGGTTCCCGAGCCACCCCCGCCTACCGGCAGCGGCGTTCTTGTGCGCGTTCGGGCGGCGGGGTTGAATCGGGCTGACCTCTTGCAGCTTGAAGGGCTCTATCCCCCACCGGCAGGTTTCGCGCCGGAAATACCGGGTCTCGAATTTGCAGGCGAAATTGTCGAAGTCGGCGAGCACGTGCGGGACCTGGCAGCCGGGGACCGTGTTTTCGCTATAACGGCCGGTGAAGCCCAAGCCGAGTACATTTCGATAGACGCATCGCTCCCCACCAAGATCCCGGAAAGTTTAAGCTTTACGGATGCCGCCGCCGTACCCGAGGTGTTCATAACGGCACACGACGCGATCTTCACTCTTGGAAATTTAAGGCCGCGCCAGACACTGCTGATCCATGCCGTTGGCTCGGGTGTCGGCCTTGCAGCACTGCAGCTTGCTAAGCAGCGCGAGGCGGTAGTGCTTGGAACGTCGCGAACCATAGAAAAACTGGATCGCTGCAAAGAGTTTGGGCTTGACGCCGCCATCTGCACGAACGCGGGGATGCAATTTGCATCGTTGGTGAAAGAAAAAACGAACGGCGCCGGAGCGGATGTCATTCTCGATCTCGTAGGAGCGGCTTTCTTTGAAGAAAATCTTGCGAGTTTAGCCGCCTTGGGCCGACTGGTTCTGGTTGGCCTTACTTCGGGTGCGACTGCGAGCTTTGATCTTCGTGTCGCTCTTCAAAAACGCGCGACGATCACAGGTACTACTCTCAGAGGCCGCTCACTTGCAGAAAAGGCCGAGGCGACACGAAAATTTGCCGATGAAGTTGTTCCGCTGCTTGCGTCAGGTCAAATCAGAGCGAATGTGGACCGCGTTTTTCCAATGACAGAGGCCATCAGTGCTTATAAGTACATTGAATCTAACCAGAGTTTTGGGAAGGTTGTACTGACGTTTTAAGATCCGAGGCGTTCCGCCGCCGAATCCGTAACAAGGCATAGACCGCTAACCCCTTTTGCGTCAAGATCCCGCAATAAGACCGCCGCCTGGCTATAAGTAAGATTTCGGCCTTCGCTCCTGTCAAACGAGACAACTGACCAGATCGGTCGATCGAGATCGCTGTCCGCCCGGGTTTGGCTTTCGCCTGTGGGCTCCGGCGAGGGAAGCTCAGCGGAGACCTCCGATCGTAAGCTGTCCTCGTGCGAATCACCACTCTCAAACCTCTTGCGAAGATGCGGGATTCCGGATTTCATTTCCTGGATCCTCATATAAATTGCCGTGTTCACAAAATCTACCACAGCGAAAAAGCACTGTAAATGTTTTTAACAAAAGATATAGCTGTTTCTGTATTGCGACCGGCACGGCGGACAAAGTACTTGCTAAAATGAAATGTCTTTTATGCTCTATCGAGAATCGATCTTCATCACCGGCTTCCCCGGTTTTATAGCGGGCCGTCTGCTTGAGCGACTCGCAAAGCCGGAAACGCAGTTCTTTGTGCTGGTGCAGCCCCAGTTCGTGGAGCGAACGATGGAGGAACTCGAGGAGATCGCCGATTTTACGAACACTCCTCTGGAAAGCTATATGATCGTTGAAGGCGACATCACGCTGCCGAACCTCGGTATTTCCCACGACGATCTGGAAACCATTCAATTCGAAACGACTGATGTATTTCATCTGGCGGCGGTGTACGACCTTGCCGTGCCGCAGGACCTGGCTTTCAACGTTAATCTCCAGGGCACGAAAAACGTCAATGATTTGGTGTGCTCTATCAAAAGCCTGCGTCGATACAACTACGTCTCCACGTGCTATGTTGCCGGCAAACGTCAGGGCCGGATTCTTGAAACGGAACTCGATCATCAAGCGGGTTTTCGCAATTATTACGAGGAAACCAAGTATCTCGCTGAACTCGAGGTGGCTAAGCTCATGCCGCATCTTCCGGTGACGATCTTTCGTCCCTCAGTGGTGGTTGGCGATTCGCAAACCGGCGAGACGGCGAAATATGACGGTATCTATTATCTGATCCAGTATTTGCGAAAAGCACCGATAGTGCTCCGCGTGCTGAACGTGGGCAATAACAATGTTCGCCTTAATCTTGTGCCGGTGGATTTCGTCGTGGAAGCGATCGCCACGCTGTCCCGAGACCCGAATGCAGTCGGAAAAACCATCGCCTTGGCGGACCCATCTCCATTGACCACGGCGGAGCTTTTCGATGTGATCGCGCTCGACCTGACCGGAAGAAAGTCCGAGTTTAGCCCGCCGCCGCGGCTCGCAGAGTGGTTTCTGAATACGCGTGTCTCGCCCGTTATCACGGGCCTGCCGCATTATGGCGTTCCCTATTTTTTCATCGAACAGACGTATGACACCGCCGTTGCAAATTCGCTGTTGAGACCGCATAGCATAAGCTGTCCAAGGTTCGGCAAATACGTTGGAAACTTGCTAGATTTTGTCGAAGAGAATCCGCGGCTTTGACCGGTTTCCACCTCGGGGCACACCTCTCGCTATGCGGCGGCATCATATTTTCATTATGAACAAAGGCTGGAACTTGATCAGAACCGTCGTGTTCGCCTTCGCAGTCATCTGGGCTCTGCCGGCGGTCGCTGCGGGCCAGAGCGGGCGGGTGGCCCCTACGTCCAGCCCCACGCCTCACGATGATACGGAGCGGGTGCTGATCGAAGAGATAAAGCTCAACGTACTCGCTTTTGACGAACATGGCGGATTTTTTAAAGATGTGACGGCAAATGACTTGGTCATCACGGAAAATAACGTGCTGCATCAACCGGCCAGCGTTCGTCGTTTACCAGCCAATGTGCTGATCGTGATGGATACCGGCGGCGAGCTGCGGAGCGTAAAGACTCTTGCGCGTACGCGTAAAGTAGCTGGGTCAGTAGTGAATAGCCTGCGGCCTGGCGATTCCGTAGCTATCATGACGTACAGCGATAAGGCCGAGATCGTTGCGGAGTGGTCCGATAATAAGGAACAGATCTTCTCAGCTATTAAGAAGACCAGTTTTGGTCGGAGATCTGTGTTCGTCGACGCACTAAAGCTTGCGACCGATTTCCTTTTAAAGAACCCCATTGAAAATAAGCATCTTGTGCTGATAACGGACGGGACCGACAGTCGCGGCCGCTCCTCGGACAAATTTGATGCTTTTCAGAGGCTAATGGCTACAGACATCAGTGTGCATGTGTTGAGCTACACAAGTATGGAGGCGGCAGATGTCGAACCTCGCACCAAGGGCATCAGTAAATCACCGCCGCCGAAAGCAATGCCCGACGAAGTTGTGAACCAGTTGCCGAACGATGTAAAGATCGCGGCGCAACGGCCGAAGATTGGACCGACGATAAACCTGGACCGCTCGCTTTTAAAGAAAATGCGGTCACGAAAAGCCGAGCTCGAGTTAAGCGAGCAGCAGCTGGACAAACTTTCGGAAAATACCAACGGCGAATTTGTCGTTCCCATGAACTTCGATGATATGGAGAACCGGGCGGCCCCGCTCGTCGCGCGCATGATCGATTCCGCTTATGTTGTCACGTATACCCCTAAAGTTCCGGTGGTCAGTGCCCGAGGGGTCGCGGAGCGGACCATCGATGTGAGTTCGCGCCGGCCGGGCCTGATCGTCCAGGCCCGACGAAAGGTGCTTATCCGGCAAAATAATTAGATCAATAAACGGCGCTTCAGGAGCGCGAGAAGCGCCTGAAGCACCTGAAGCGCTCTCTTTCCTTGCTTTTTTTCGACCTTAAAGCGTCAGAAAACACCTCGTTGAGGTGTTTCTATGTGTGGTCCCTCGGGCGGTCCTCGCGTAAGTACGCGGAAATTTACTTGTAACCGGTCAGAATGCTCTGTCGTCTATTCTTTCGACGGGTGCGAAACAACTCTAGTTGCGAATGAGCAGTTACCCAACGGCTTTAAAAAACGAGACATTCGTTCACCGCGCTGACGATGACGGCGTCGACGTGTCGCTGCGCGTTGAGAGGACGGACAACCAGCTTGTGGATCTCGTACTCGCGGGAGACAGTTATGCTTTTGAACTGCTGTTCGATCGGCATAAGCGGCTGGTGACGATCGTGGCGAGCCGGTATTTCCGACGGCCCGAAGAGATCGAAGAGATCATCCAGATCAGCTTTGCTAAAGCCTATTTGGATCTGGCTAAATTTCGGGGCCGGTATGACCGTTCGCTATCGACCTGGCTTGCTCGCATCACATCAAATGCGTGCTTCGACGCGTTGCGAAGCCAAAAGAGAAAACCCGAAAAGCTCCACTGTGATCTGGCGGAGCATGAGGTGGAGTCGCTGCTGCATATATCAGCCACCGATGGAAAAAGTGCGGAGAACGGTGTTCTCGACCGTGATCTGACCGAAAAACTGTTGTCTAATCTGCCCATTGAGGATCGCTGCCTGCTGCACATGCTCTACGCGGAGGAGATGAGTGTCGCCGATATCGCGGACGTGCTCGGCTGGTCCAAATCAAACGTTAAGATACGGGCATGGCGGG
>JBHENG010000039.1:0-358 GCA_046262195.1 Pyrinomonadaceae bacterium
TCCGAGACCTGCTCAAATCCTTTTTCGCCGATCACGGTGCCCGCATTCTTACCCGTCGCGAACATTTCCACGAGTACCTCTTTGCCCTGGTTATTATTGATCTCGCCCGCCGCCACTCTTCTCAGCAGCTCGGCGAGGTCCTCGGCCGTCATCAAGCACTCGCGAACGCTCTTGCCTGAGTTATTGATCTCACGAGTAAATTCGCCAAGTATCCAGTTGGCAGACAGCTTTGGGTTTGCCGTTACACGGGCGGTGGTTTCATAAAACTCGGCCAGGTCCCTATCGCTTACCAGCTGGGAGGCGTCGGCATAGGTCAGCCCATAGACCTCGATGAACCGGTCGCGCATCGTCTCAGGTA
>JBHENG010000039.1:368-25465 GCA_046262195.1 Pyrinomonadaceae bacterium
GTCTCAGGCAGCTCAGGCATTTCCCGTTTGACGTTGTCGATGAACTCGCGTGTAACCTTAACGGGTTGCAGGTCCGGCTCGGGAAAGTATCGATAATCATGTGCGTCCTCTTTCGAGCGCATGACACGCGTCCGGTTGTTTTTCTCGTCCCAGAGCCGCGTCTCCTGGGAAACGCCCTCGCCTGATTCGTGGGCCGCGATCTGACGTTCGATCTCGTACTCGATCGCCTTTTGCATAAAGCGGACCGAATTCAGGTTTTTTAACTCGACCTTGTTGTTATAAGTGGTTTCGCCGACTCTGCGCACGGAGACGTTGGCTTCACATCGAAGGTTTCCCTTCTCCATGTCCGCCTCGCTCGCACCAACCCACTGCAGGGCACGGCGGAGATGGTTCACATAGTCATAGGCCTGCCACGAGGTGCGAAAATCCGGAGCCGTCACGATCTCACCAAGCGGGGTGCCCGCCCGGTTGAGGTCGATATACGAGTACTTATCCACGTCCGGCAAACCCTCGTGGACGTTCTTCCCCGCGTCTTCCTCGAGATGCATCCGCTCGATGTGGATCGTCATCGGCCGCCACTCGGACGCCCGTCCGTGCTCATCACGCTCTGAGGTCATGATGGTCAGTCGGCCGTTAGCCGAGAACGGTTTATCGTATTGCGAGATCTGGTAGCCTTTTGGCAGGTCAGGATAGAAGTAGTTTTTGCGTGCAAAAATGGACGTTTCCTGTATCTCAAGCCCAAGCGCCAGTGCGGCCCGCGCCCCCAGGTCCAGAACACGCTTATTCAAAACCGGCAGGGCCCCGGGCAAGCCCAGGCACACAGGACACGTATTTGAGTTTGGCTCGCCGCCCGTTTGCACGCGGCAGCTGCAAAAGATCTTTGTCTCGGTCGCCAGTTGGGCATGGACCTCCATGCCGATAACCGCTTCCCAACCTTCCTTCATATATTCGCTCACCCCGTACTTGTGGCCCAAATTATAAAGAACGCACCCTTACAAAAAATGGCGTGGGTCCGTGCCGCAAGGGCCAGACGTTCACGCCATTTATAAATAAGACTCCTGATACCGCCGTCCCTCACGGTCGGGCCTATGCACGAGGACGAAACCTCCAACGGATCGAGATGCAGGCCCCCTTGCGCGGGCCCACGCGTTAGCAAGGGCCGTACGCGGCCTTTATCTGAACGCTGGCGACATAGATCTGACGCGCCGACTCGGGCCCTGTGCGTGTATCGTGGCGCCGTCTCCTATCGCCTGTGCCAGCGGCTGTCGCCAAAGATAGGACGTAGGGCGGGACGCCGCACGGTAGGCCAAAACTGGCCGCCGGAATAATAGCCTTCCTGCTGGTACTGGAATCCGCGGTTAAAGAAACGCGACCGACCGTAGCCCGACGAAATTATTAGAGGCGGCTCATAGTAGGCCGGCGAAGATGTTCTCATACTCAGCAAGTAAACCGCTGCCGCCAGTTGCTCGGCCGCATCCCGTTCAGCCTGCATCTTTTCGCGCTCGAGCCTTTCTGCACGCAGCCTCGCGGACAGCTGCTCCGTCTCAACGCGGCTTTTCTCTTGTCGACGCTCCAGTTCCTCGGGCGAGGGCATTCCTAACTTCGCATAATTATCACGATAATCCTGCTCAGCCCTGAGCCTTGATTGGCGATACCTTTCAAGGTCAGAATTCGTTACGGTCCTCGTCTGGCCGGCCGCGTAAGCCGCCATTCCGAGGATGAGACAAAAAACAAACATCGATCTCTGCTTCATAACTTTTACCTCTATGCTCAATTATATCACGTAATGTCTGAGCGACGCGCCGCTGATGATATACCCCCGCGCCGGGCAGCGTTTACAGCAGCTCCCCTCCTTACAAAGGAGCGGTGGCCGGTAGGCCGGGGTGGTTCTTGTCCGGGTGTTCAAGCGGCTCCCCCGTGCGCCGCACAAGAACCACCCCCCGGCTACCGCCGGACCCCTCGTTCTCGCCTGGCACCACTCGGCGAGTGCTTCGCCGTGTAAGGAGGGGAACTCGCGTGTTTGACACGAGGCGTCGCGGACTAGTTCACGGAAGACAACCAATATCAAAACGAGAAATTCAACCCCACCCGTCCGACCCGCCCCGCCGTACGGAACCCATTCTCAAAGTATTCGTGGTCAAACAGGTTTTCGATCGTACCGCAAACCCGCAGCGTCAGCCCGTCTTTGCCCAGCCCGAATGTGTAACCGGCAGTCAGGTCGGCCTTACGATTTCCCTCAAACCGATAAATGTACGACTGAAACACGGCGTTGCTGAAGATAGGCGCGATATAGTCCGATGTCGCCAACAGGTCGAAATTGATCCACAGCCGCCCGAATCGCTGCGTTGCCACCATCGTAAGCTGGTGATCGGGTATTCCCAGTGTTCTGACGACTGCGCTCCCCGCGACCTGTGGCTCGCGCTGGTCGCTGTTAGTAAACGTGTACGACGCGAAAATGTCGGTGCTTCGCCCCGGCCGCACCCGACCGCTGAATTCCGCACCTCTCGCGATGCCGCCCTTTTGATTTTGATAACCCCCAAATGGCCGCGTTGTCGGACCTATTGGGGGTACGACGTTCCCAAAGCCGATGATGTCTTGAAGATGCGTGTAAAAGTAAGTGCCCGAGAGCCTTAGCCGCTCACGTGCGAGGTCCTGCTCGACTCCCGCGTCAAAGGCGATCGATTTTTCAGGCTTCAGCCCCGGATCTCCGAGAGCTATGAACGCCGCCCCTCCGAAAGTGGAAAAAAACGTCCCGAACCGCTCATAGAGCGATGGCACTCGATAGCCGTTACCGACATGTGCCCTCAGCTTGGTCCCGGTGCTCCTGAAGTAATAGGACGCCGACCCGTCAAACGTGTATGCGGTCGGCGGATCATCCAGGGTCAGCCCCGTGTACGGCGCATTCGCGGCGCTGAACTCCGGGGTCGACAAATTGAACTGCTGGACCCGAAACCCACCCGCCAATTGCAGCCGGCCTACGCTGATGAGGTCTTGAAAGTAAAACGTATTGCTCCGCTGCCCCGCTCGTGTAAAGAAATTGTCCGTCGCGGCGGGTGATCGGCCTTCGTTGCCGAACCGCTCAGCTTCAAACTCATAGCCCGTCTTTATCAGGTGATGTGTATTCGGCGTCCAGCTAGCAAACGTGTTCGCGGTATGTATCGAGCCCTCGAAAATACTGGTGGCGGCGCTCTGAAAACCGATCCCGAGTGGTCCGCTTTCATTTGCCCGCCTCGTTTTGAGCCCCTGGTAGTAGCCTCCGAGGACAAGCTTCTCGTTGACGACGTGATTCACATTAAATTGAGCGCTGAAAAAACGGGACCGCTGGATATCGTCCGGGTCGTTTGCGTCCGGTGAAAACGTTACGCCGGGCACCGCGGCAATGACCGTACGATTAGTCGCGGGCAGCACGCCGGCTGTGTCAGGGCTGGAATTCAGCTGCACATCCGCCCGCGATATGAAAAGCCTCCCGGAAATGCTCGTCCGAGCGAACGGATCGGCGTCGAGCCTCGCCTGAAAATTTGTATTATGGGCCTCGTCGTCTCCGTCGATGCCCTTTGTGTAGACCGTACGTGAGAGCCCCGCACTGATCCCGAACCGGCCGCCGCCCGTACCGTGCGAAACATTTCCCCTGAACCTGCCGAGTCCGAGGCCGCCGAACGCTCCGCTCAACTGTCCGTGCGTCCCGGTCCGCGACCGCGGTGTCTGAAGATCCACCGTACCGCCGATGGCGTTCGTTCCGTACATGGACGAGCCCGATCCGCGCAGCACCTCGATCTTGTTGACGCTGGTTAGCGTGATATCGCTGAGAAAGGGAGAGGCGTCGCCGCGTTCGGCCGCCGGATCACGAAATCGAATACCGTCTATAAGGATGGCTGTGTCCTGGTTCCTCAACCCGCGGGTCTTTATACTCGCGAGCCGTCCGAAACCGCCTGACTGCTGAACCCGGAAGCCGGGTATCGTTCTCAGCGTCTCCACAAGCGTAAAATCTGCCCGGTCGCGCATCTCCTGGCCGGTGATCACGTCCACCGTCTTGGATACCTGCTCCACTGTTTGGGCTTCGTTGGCGGCCACAACAACCACGTCGGCGAGACGTGTCATTGAAACAACGCCGTTCTCTATCGTCACCCTGGCCTGCCGGTTTTGAAATACAAGCAGATATTGCCCATTCGGTACATTCTCAAAGCGATAATTCCCTGCCGGGTCCGTGACCGTTTCAAATGTTTGAGTCTCCGAAACCAGCTTCACAACCTGGTTCGCGACTGTCGATCCCTCTCTGATGTTGCCGACGACGCTAGCCGTCTGCTGTCCAACGGCCCAGGTCGAGAGCACCAGGACCGCGATCAATGATCTTAAAATTTTCATTTCTCTCCTTTTCTGCCTACCGATGGAACGCACGCGCCCCCGCGTGCAACGATCTGCCCACCGACTGGAACGCACGCGCCCCCGCGTGCAACGCCGGTTCCTCCGGCGTGATGAGCGTTTGAAGCGTGGCTCGCGTCGCATTCATTCACTGGTAAAGTGCCGTAACCCGTACCTTACGGCTGGCCGGATTGACATCCAGCAAAGCGTCTACGCTAAAGATGTTCCTCACATTTTCGCCGGTCAGGACCTCCTCCGGAGCACCCAAGGCGGCCACGCAGCCGCCCTTTAGCATGACGATGCGGTCGGCGAACTCCGCCGCGAGATTCAGATCGTGGGTGATCACTACCGCCGAGGCGCCCGCCCGGCAGCGTTTCCGCACAAGACGAAACATCATCGCCTGGTGGGCGAGATCAAGGTTCGCCGTCGGCTCGTCGAGCAGCAGTATCTGGGCACCGGAGGCGAGCGCCCGCGCCAGTACAACGCGCTGGCGTTCGCCGCCTGAGAGATGATTCATTAGCCATTCGCCATAACCGGCAAGGTCGCAATCGAGCAATGCCTGTTGGGCCAGATCGAGGTCGGTTTCGGATTCCCATCCAAAGGCAGTCCCGTGAACAAATCGCCCCGAAAGAACGAACTCCGACACCTTTATCGGAAATCTTGTTTCATTTTCCTGCGCCACCACCGCTATTTGCCGAGCCACCTCACGCCGTGACATCGATGAAAGCGATCGATCGTTTAGCACGATCTCACCAGCGTCAATACGGATAGTTCCGTTGATGGCCCTTAGCAGGGTCGTCTTCCCGGCCCCGTTCGCACCCAAAAGTACGACCGCCTCGCCCGCCTCGAGATCAAAGCTTACGTCTGACAGGACGGGGCGGTCGTCATATCGGACCGTGATGTTTCGGGCGCTCAGCATCGCTAATTCCTTCTCAGCAGATAAATAAACAAAGGCGCTCCGACCAGAGCGGTGATCGCACCCACCGGTAGTTCTCGGGGTGCGATCGCGGTCCGCGCAATGGTATCCGCAAATACGACAAAGATCGCACCCACGATCGCCGAAAATGGGACGACGAGCCGGTTGTCGCTGCCGACGCTCAGCCGGACCATGTGCGGTACGATCAGCCCTACGTACCCGACCGATCCGCTCGCAGCCACAGCGGCGCCGACAACCAGGCTCGATGCCCCGAAAACAAGTGTCCTGACGCGTCCGACCTCGACTCCAAAGTCAAAGGCATCGCGCTCCCCGACCATCATCAGATTCAACGCCCGTGCCTGAGACACCATAACAACGGCCCCGACGGCCAGGGCCGCCGCACTGAGATAGACGCCAAAAGTCGTCGCCTGCGATAGGTCGCCCAGCAGCCAGAACGTAAAGCTCCGTAGTTTTGCCGCGTCTAAAAGCGACGTCAGCATCACGATCACCGACGATAAAAATGTAGTGACGATCACACCCGAGAGCACCAGGCGTTCTACGCTGGTCCCCGAGCGCCCCGTCGCCATCCGGTAGACGGCAAATGTCGCAAGGCCCGCTCCGAGCAGGGCCATCGCAGGTCGCGCGATCTCGACATTCTGAAAGAACACGAAAGCCAGCATCGTCCCAAGCGCCGCACCATTCGAAACGCCCAGCAGGTATGGCTCGGCAAGCGGATTTCGCAGGAGCGACTGCAGGCCGGCCCCCGCCACCGCAAGGCTTCCGCCCACGCATGCGGCCAGCATCACCCGAGGCAGCCGAATATCAAACAATATGGATCGCTGCTGTTCGTTGAGATCGAAGATCGGCAGCCTTTCACTGCCAAGCATCGCGGCGCCGGCGAGTGTAAGCACCAGTAAAGCTGCCAAAACGATCCCTATGGTGATAGTTCGCCTCACTGGTGCAGCTTCTCCGAGATCTGCTCGAGGGCATCTACCAGCCGCGGCCCCGGACGCGAGAGCAGATCGGCATTTATCCTGGTCACGCGGCCGCTTTTGACCGCCGGTGAATTCCTGAACACTGTGTTTGGTTCAGTGTTGTCGGGGCTCTCAGACAGGATGATCACATCGGGGTTTAGTGCAGCCGCGGTCTCTTTGCTGAGCTTTGGGTAACCCATTTCCACCCCCGCAGTCACCGACTCGGCACCCGCTTTTCGCAAAAAGTCCGTCAAAAACGACTGCTTTCCGATCGTAAACAGCGGCTCGTTAGAGATCTGTACAAAGACGCGAACAGGTGCCCGCCCCCCTGTTTTGTTAAAAACAGCGTCGACCCGAGTCTGCAGATCGGACGCCAATATCTCGGCCTTGTCACTTGTGCCAAATAGCTCGCCCAGCTGCCGCAGATTCTGCATCACGCCCTCAAGGCTGTTCGGGTCCGTGACATAAACGGCGATGCCGTTATCGGCCAGTGTTCGCGAAAAGGTCTCGATCTGGGACGCGGTGGAAACCAGTACGACGTCGGGTTTTAATGCGATGATCGCCTCGAGATTGGGGTTCATCGTGTCGCCGATCTTTCGGATGGACCTGGCTTCTTCGGGATAGTCACAAAAGGTGGTGACGCCGACCAGCCGGTCGCCCGCTCCAACGGCGAACACATTTTCTGTGAGATTGGGTGCGAGCGACACCGCTCTTTCAATACGCGCCGGCACTTTTACCGGCCGGCCGAGGTCATCCCGCACCTCTCGCCTCTCGACGGACGGCTTCTGTTCAGTACTGGTGCGGCTGCAGGCCGCCGTCAGCAACAGCAGAGTGCAGATCAGCATGCTAAATGTGCGGTTTCGGTCCATGAAAAAATAAAAGGCCCTGTTTTTCTCGGTCAAATCATCGACCGGAAAAACAGGGCATTTGTAAATTAAAAGCCGTGTCTGCCTGCGATGTTTTGACGCGAAACATCTCAAATGGCAAATGCGAAACAGGCAGGAATCCTGACTTAGCACATGACGTGCTTCACAGTGACGCGATCGTGCGGGATTTTCACCCGGCTTCCCCTTCTTCAGCCGCCTCGCCGAGAGGCTGCGCCTGAAACGCTTTTGTGTAAAAGATCGGATTTCATTGTCCCGCCAAACGCCGCGCGAAGTCAACCGATGCGTTTGAACAGGACGGGGCGGCTCGGACTTGCATCCGAGGCAAACGGCGCGATCTGCAGATTTAACAAGTATTCGCCGTCAGGAACGCTGTCCGGGACATATATCAGCTCGGTTATGGTGCTGTTGATGCGGCTGTCGGGGTTTGTTTCAAAGCTCCCGGGGGCAACATTCCAGAAAATACGATGATTTGAAAGCTGACCGCCATCCACCGTGCGGTCGATCGACGGCAGGTCGACGAGCAGGTGCTCAAAACCGCATTCCACGATAAATTCCATCGCCTCGGTCGAGAAAAACGGCGGTATCTCGTCGCCGTATCTGCGTGTGAGTTTGGAATCGTCATTTGGCAGAGTACGCACGATGAGGGCTTTTGCGTCGTGATTGTCGCCAATCTTACGCTCTAGAACTGACCTGGTGATCAAACGATCCTCGGACGTGAGTGAAAACGGGTATGCTTCAGGCGCTTCACCTGCTTCAAGCGCTTCTGGCGCTACTGAAGCAAGAAGCGCCGGCACCATGACATCCTTTATACAATCGATCACTGAAATTCGTTCATTTGTTATGTGGCCGACGCATTCTGTATGGGTCCCGTTACAGTGCGGGATAAGTGTGATCTGTTCGAAATTGCAGCTCCCGCCTCGTCGGGTATCACCAACAAGGGCGCCCGCTTCGCAGGGTCTTGCGCGGGCGGTCTCGACGCCAAACGCATTCGGCTGATCACCGTCGAAGATAAGCCGGATCGAGATATCGATCGGCCGTTCGGTATCGAAGACAAATTTGCCTGCTACTGTTGTTTGAAAAAGGATAGCTTATTTTACTGCCGGGTGGGTGTTTTGCGAAATTAATCGGACTCTGCCAAAGATCGAACCTGGGTCATGACTAAATCCAGATCAAGATCGCTTACATTTGTTACTTCGGCACACAACTGCATCAGTAATTTGTCCTGGGCATTTCCCTTTTTTTTGGCCACCGAATACGGCAGATCTTCACGAAATGTCACCATCGAATATTTAGAGAAATAATCCGCGTAAGTATGCTCTAACGTAGTCTCCAGCTCGCGTTTACGCTGGAATACAGGGTCGGCCGTCGCGTCACGCATTTCATAAAAATTCTCTTCGGCCATGTCGGTGATGGCATCTGTATTCGGCTTTCGAACGCGGCTATATTCGTCGTAGATCGTTTCCCAATCCGTGCCATGTGTACCGACTAACTGGTCGAGTACACCGACATCTTCAAAAGCGCAATTCATGCCCTGGCCATAAAATGGAACCATCGCATGTGCCGAATCGCCGAGAAGGAGAGCTTTTCCGCCCGCGTTCCACGGAAAACATTTGACACTCCCGAGATTGCCCGTTGGATTAGCGAAAAAATCTTGCGTGAGCGTCGGCATTAACGGTACGGCATCTGGAAAATTCTCCTCAAAAACCGAGATCACGTCCTCGTCACCCGGAAGCCCCTCGAAGGATGGCGAGTCCTCGCTTTCATGTGGGAGAAATAACGTACATGTAAAGCTGCCGTCGAAATTCGGCAATGCGATCATCATGAATTTTTGACGCGGCCAGATGTGGAGTGCATTTTTCTCGAGCAGAAATTCACCATTCGGACCGGGCGGAATATGCAGTTCTTTATAACCGTGCTCAAGCCAGGACTGTGAGAAGTTAAAGGGTTCAATTTCCCCGCTGAGCATCGCGTTTCGGACAGCGGAACCCGCGCCATCGGTGGCGATAACGGTCTCGGCATTCACGACATCACCTGTGGAAAATGTCACCGAAGCCGACGTGCAGTCCAGTTCGACACATCTCTGGCCAAAGTGAAATTTTACGTTCTGATATTTTTCAGCTTCGTTTATGAGTGCGACATTGAGCCCGGCCCGCGATACAGAGTTGATGTATTCCCCGGGTCGTCCCGAGTATGGTAATAGCTTCGTCTCGCCAGAAGGAGAATGAACCATCCTTCCAAACATCGGGACGGCCTCCGCCAGCATGTACTCGTCCATCCCGATCTCTCGCAGAGCGACAATTCCGCGGTCGGACAATGCCAGATTGATAGAACGGCCGCCCCCAACCTGCGCGCGCCGCATATCACCGCGCGCCTCGTAGACGTCGACGCTGATACTACGCCGGGCAAGATAGATGGCGAGCAGACTTCCGGCCAGGCCCGCGCCGACAATGATCACGCTTTGACCGGTCATTTAGTGTACGAACCACCTACTTCGAATAATATCCAGATCTGGTTTTTACCTGGAGACCGGGCCTATTGCGGATAGTCACCGTGACGTTACGCCAACTGCCTCGCGAGTGTATCTGTGTGGGCGTATAACCGATGCTGTAAACGGTGCTCAGGTCTTTAAGCACCTCGTGATACACCTGGTCCAGATCCTCAATTTTTTCTGCATGATACATCTTTCCGCCGCTTTCGACCGCGAGCAACGACAGTGTCGCCCTCGCCGTGCGGTATACCCGTGGCATCGAGCAATACCTGCCCGAACCGATGGAGCACGGGGTCTTGTCCTCAGTATCAAGGTAGACCGGCACAACTATGCAGTCACCTCGGCGGACCGTCTGCAACAGTTGTGCAAAACTGGTCGATGACCCTATACGTTCCCGTCCGCCGAATATCAACGCGTTATCCACGCCGTCCGACATAATAACAACCGCCCGCCGCCGTCCCGTCTGGGTGCTGTCAAAAGAATTGTCCAGTGAAAACTTCAGAGCGTCCCATACGTGGGACCGCCCGATATCATCGATCTTACCGATGCTTTTCATCAACAGATCGCGGTCGCCGGTGAGCGGCCTGATAACACGGACCTTATCTGTAAAGGTGATCAAAGCGATACGGTCATCCGGTCTCGCGGCCTCAATGAAGCGTCGAGCAGCTTTTCTTATTAATCCCTGCTTGCTAACGGTCGAACCCGATAGGTCCATCAGCAGAACAAGATCAAATGGTTCCTCGTTTTTAGCAAAAAACGATATCTCCTCTTCGTGTCCTTCTTCAAAGACACTGAAGTCCTTTTGTTCCAGACCCTCCGCTTCGCGGGCGCTACCGGTTCCAAAAACATGTACATTGAGGTTCACCAGGTCCGACCGTACACGGATAACCTCGTCGCCCTCCTTCTCAGCGATCTCTTCTGCTTGGGCAGCCTGTCGCGACTTGAGCTGCGGAGTGTTGGTGGTTCTTTTATCTGTCTGCGCGATCATTGCCGGCATCCGAAACTTGAACTCAAGGTATTTGAGATATTCGTTCATCGGCGGCATGTTGAAAACCGCGCGCCGTTGGTCTAGATCAGCCTCTCTGGCGATCGGCTCGACCCGCAGCAGGTCTCCGTCGACAGTCGCCTGCGTCCCGAAGAGCTGCCTCAAACCGACATTCAGACGGAGCCGATCGATAAACGCCGCGTAATCCTCGCTTTTTGGTATCTCGTTTCTCTTTACCGCTCCAGTTATCAGCGGAATCAACTTTATCTGAACCTCAATCGGCATCAGATTCTTCATCAGATAAAATGCTGCTGCCGTTCCGTCCGGCCCAACGATAGAGCTGTTGATAAAAAACCCATTTGACCTGAATAGTTCGCAAAAGCGGTCGCCATCTTTTTTCCGAGTTGTCGCCATAGCTTCGGCTGCCGTTATCACTCTGGACGGTTTCTCGAACACACCTTTCGTCAGAATGTCCGCACGTTCGATCTCAGACGCTTTGTGCTCAAAGCGGTCGATCGTCCTCGTCTTAATATTCAGAAGCTGCTCTCGAAGCTTTGGATCGTGTTTAGAAGGCGTCGAATTGGACTTTGCGGCGAGAGTCCCAATGTCTGCGTCACTCAGACATTGAGCGGGAGCTGCGACGCTCGAGACAGTAGTCAGCACTAAAGCAAAAAAGACAAATTCAGCGATGCGGGAACGGCTGCTAAGCATAGAGAACGCTCTTAAAATTATTAAAACATATCGTCACGTCGGCGAAAGAGTTGTAGAGGGGAACGGGCGCGACGCGGATCACATCAGGTTCGCGCCAGTCCGCGAACACGCCGCGTGTCATGAGTTTTTCGTGAACCGATCGTCCGCCGGCCCCTACCCGAATTGAGAGCTGGCATCCACGTTGACCAGGATCTGACGGCGTAATGATCGAGATCCTATCATTACCGATGCTGCTTATTAGACCTTCTAAAAATCCGGTGAGTTTCCGTGACTTTTCAACAAGCGCAGGCATACCGACCTGATGAAATATCTCAAGTGAAGCGCGAAGGGCAGCCATTTGCAAGATGGGCGGGTTCGAGACCTGCCATCCCTCGGCACCCGGCATCGGCTTAAAATCTGGACCCATCAAAAATCGAGTTTCTTTGTCGTGTCCCCACCAGCCGGCAAACCGGGGCAGGTCAAAGCTTTCAGCGTGACGCTCATGCACAAACGCACCCCCCACAGCCCCGGGACCGCCATTGAGATACTTATAGGAGCACCAAGCGGCAAAATCGACACCCCAGTCATGCATGCTTAGCTCGATATTTCCTGCCGCGTGGGCAAGATCGAACCCGACCACCGCGCCCGCATGGTGCCCCGCCTCAGTGATCGCGCCCATTTCAAAGGCTTGACCACTGTAATAATTTACGCCGCCGAGTAATATGAGAGCGATGCTTTCGCCGTCGGCTTGAATGGTCTCAATTATGTCTTCGGTCCTTATTGTTGATTCCCCCGTACGCGGCGTTAGTTCGACCAGGGCGGCGGCGGGAGAGTAGCCATGGAGCGTGAGGTGCGACTTCACGGCGTATTGGTCCGACGGGAACGCTCCTTTTTCAATAACTATCTTGAAACGAGAAGTTGTCGGCCGATAAAAGGAAATGAGTAAAATGTGCAGATTGACGGTGAGAGCGTTCATCACCACCGTCTCGATGGGTTGAGCACCGATGATCCGTGCCATCGCCTCTGTCAGGAACTCATGATACGGCAGCCACGGATTCTTCGCCTTCAGATGCCCTTCCACTGCCAGCCGTTCCCAGTCCTGCAGCTCCTGCTGAACATACGCAGGCACAGTCTTGGGCATCAAGCCAAGCGAATTCCCCGTGAAATAGATAACTTCATTGCCCGCATCGTCCGCCGGTATACTGAATCGATCTCGGAAATTACGCAGCGGGTCGGCAGCGTCGGCGGAGGAGGCAAATGCCAGATGTTCATCTGAAAGGCTCATATTAGGTGAGGAAAGTTTGTTTTTTCCATATTCAGCCATTCTAAAGCCGTGCCGTGCAATAACCTCTCTCGAGTCTGCACATCGTAATCCATCGCCTCGATCAGTTTGCCCGGCTCAGCCTCTCCGAGTGGGAATGGATAATCGCTTCCCAAGGCAACCCTCTCAGCTCCTACAAGGTTGATGAGGAAATCCAGATGCGCGGCCCCATGAACGAGCGAATCGAAGTAGATACGGTCCAGATATCGCCGCGGGCTGAATTCGTTGTCGACAGCACAAAGGTCAGGACGAACATTGAATCCATGTTCGATCCGGCCTAATGTCGGCGGAAAAGAGCCGCCACCGTGCGCAAAACATATACGTAGGGTGGGTAGGCGTTCGATTACGCCCCCAAAGATCAGTGAGCAGATCGCCCGCGAAACCTCGGCAGGCATTCCCACCAACCAGGCCAGCCAGTACTTTTGCATGTCCTTTTCACCCATCACATCCCATGGATGAACGAACACGGCCATCCCGAGCTGTTCGCAGGCAGCAAAAAAATCAAAGAATCGTGGCTCGCCGAGGTTATGCTGATTGATGTTTGTGCCGATTTGTACGCCGATGAGGCCTATAGTTTTGCAACGTTCTAACTCCCCTATCGCGAGTTCGGTATCCTGCATCGGTACCGTCCCCAGTCCAAGGAACCTTAAGGGAAACTCGGAGACGACATCAGCGATATGATCATTTAGAAAGCGGGCGATCTCAGCCCCGTCCTTGCCCGGAGTCCAATAATTGAACATCACCGGTACGGCGGAGAGAACCTGAATCCTGACGCCCGAAACGTCACATTCCTCTATGCGCCGAGCGGGATCCCAGCAATTTTCCTCAACATCTCGAAATGCGATGCCATCATCCCGAACCATTCGCGCTGAGCACGGTTTGTAATGGTCAAGCGATATAAACCCGCGGTAACCGAATTTTTCGGACCAGCGTGGCACATGGCGGGGCAGAATATGTGTGTGGATGTCGATCTTTAGCATTCGCGCAGCGAAGGAATCACTCCATTCTGGCGTCACCGAGCGAGTTTCGCAAAGAATAAAAAATAGGCAGGCCCGTTAAGAGCCTGCCATTTTGTAAAGTTACCGCCGTTTACCTCTGATCGTCCTCGTCCGGCGGCGGCGGCGGGCCCGCGGCTCCGGGACCACCACCGGCGCCCGGCGGCTGAATATACGGGACTTTCGCCTCAGTCATCATATTATTCAAAGCAGCCAAGTCCTCAGTGATCAACCGTCGAACCTCGGCGGCCGCCTCAGGAATACGCCTCGACAAGAAGTCGATCTGCGCAAGTTCCCACTCGGTCGGTGGCCCCGAGGTATTCTCCATGGCCACCAACAGTTGGGAAGCTCGCTGGCTGAGGGGCGTCGGGAGTTCTACTAAAGGCGGGCCGGCCTGGCTGATGCTGCTCGTGAGAGACGGCGGCGTGCCCCAGTTCTCATATGCCTTGTCGATCTTTTTCAAGAGATCCTCAGCTGTCCGGCGAACATTTTCCGGAACACGGGGTGCCCCCGGTCGCCGCCACGACTCGATGGCGTTATTAACGTTGGCCCGCAGCGCGACGATTGACTGCTGAGCCGTCATAGCCTGCATGGCGATCGGCTGGACCCGTGTGAGTGCCGCCCGCTTCTTCTCGCGATCAGCAATCGAGAACTGGACACGCGGATCCTCGACTATCCTGAGGGGACGTGTGACCTCAACATCACCACGTTTTATCCTAACCGTATAATCGCCTGGATCAACACGAAAACCAAGATTCGCTAAGTTGCCAAATCCCGCTCCTCCGGGTCCCGCTGCAGCAGGACCTTCACCCCCTGCCTGCGCGCCGCCCGGTCCTGTAAGCGTCGGTCCCTGCGGAGTCACTGGCCGGGAACGTAAGTCCCACACCCAGCGGTTCAGGCCTTGCGTCGGATTACAACCCTGTCCACCGCCGAGGCCAAAACCGAAGCCTCCGCCTCCTCCTCCGCCACCGCCGCCGCCGCCCGGGCCTCCGCCCTGTTGCTGCTGATTCGGATTAGGCCGCGTGCAGTTCTGTTGTCGGATAACCGCACCTTTTGAATCCAGGATCGTGATCGTCACGACCTCTCTGGGAACGAGCGCCTCGCTTAGATAGAAGTTGATCATCGCCCCGTTTGGCGGATTCTGGCCGAAGAACGCCTTGTCGGACGTAAGCGGACGATTGTTCCATGTTCTCCACATGAAAGTCTCACGCGGCTCAAACAGATGGACTTTTGAGTTCATCACCGCCTGACTCATCTGTTCGAGCGGAGTGATGTCGTCCATGATCCAGATCGATCGGCCGTGTGTGCCCAGGATGAGGTCATTCTCGCGAGGGTGGATCAGAATGTCGTCAACCGGCACCGTAGGCAGGTTTTGTCGGAGCTGTCTCCAGCTGCCGCCGCGGTCGTATGAGACGAATAACCCGAACTCTGTGCCGACAAACAGAAGCGTCGTAGTCCGCGGATGTTCGCGGATGACACTTACAACGCCTGTGTTCTGCGGCAGGTTCGCCGCAATATTTTTCCAGCTCTCGCCGAAATCATTGGTCGAATAAACATACACCTTGAAGTCGCCATTCCGATGACCGTCAAAGGTTGCAAACGCAGCTCCTTCACCGAACCGTGAGGCGACTACGCGGCTCACATAGGTTCCCTTGGGCAGGCCTGGTATTTTGCCAACAACATTCTTCCAGGTCCTACCGTCGCGGGTTACCTGGAGATTGCCGTCGTCGGTTCCCGCCCATAGCACGTTACGATTAACCGGTGATTCTGCAACGGTTGTAATGGTCGGGAAGTTCTGAACCCCGTCGTGTCGCGAACGCGTGTTTCGGTCAGGCACCTTGCCCATGATCGGCAAAGTATTACGGTCCACCCCCGTGGTGAGATCCGGACTGACCTTAGTCCACGTATCGCCACGGTTGGGCGATTTAAAGAGGAAATTACCGGCATAATAGATCGTATTTGAATCGTATGAGGAAATGACGATGGGTGAATTCCACTGGAAGCGGTATCGCTTTTCGCCTTCTTCTTCACGAGGACGAATGCTCTTGCTTTCACCATTCAACACGTTGCGACGGAGAAGATTGCCGTCCTGCGACTCAGCATAGACGATGTTGGGATCGTTCGGGTCGGGTTGCGCGTGGAAGCCATCGCCGCCGCCGATCGTGTACCAATCGTCATTCGAGATACCACGAGGATTGGTGGTCGCGCTCGGGCCGCACCAGGTGTTGTTGTCCTGCAGACCGCCGCAAACCTTATACGGGCGGCTATTGTCTGCACCGACCTCGTAGAACTGGCCAAGCGGGATTGTATTAGCATAATCCCATGTACGGCCACGGTCATAGGTGATATTGATGCCACCGTCGCTGCCTATGACGAGGTGGTTCGAATCCTTCGGATTTATCCAGATGCCATGGGTGTCCGCGTGGGGCGCGCGGGCGAAGTTCCCGGTCCACGTCCGACCGCCGTCCTCTGAGTACTGCATTGTGACGCCGGCCTGCCACAACCGCTGGTCATTATTGGGGTCGATGCGTATCTGGCTAAAATACATCGGCCGCGGTACGGCGTTTATCTCGGCCATTCGTGTCCAGGTTTCACCCTTGTCGTTGGAGCGAAACACGCCGCCATTAGCGTGTTCGACCGTGACATACACGATGTTGGTGTCGCGAGGATATATAGCAATAGCAATGCGGCCGGTCTCGAGAAGATTCTCCGGCATCGGCGTCGGTGCATTCGTCGTATCGTATGGCATGCCGCGCGTAACTTTTACCCATGTATCGCCCGCATCGGTGGTCTTGTAAAGAGCGCTCTGAGCGCCACTCCCGTTAAACCCGAAGACAGTGCGTCTCCGCTGGTACATGGCGGCATAAAGGATCGTCGGGCTTTCGGGATCTATCGCTATATCGGTCGCACCTGTGTCTTCACTGACCTTCAGCACCTGCTGCCATGTCTTGCCTCCGTCCGTTGTACGGTAAACCCCTCTGTCAGGCCCGGCGCCCCACAGGTTGCCGGTAGCCGCGACATAAACAACGTCGGGGTTGGTAGGATGGACGATTATGCGAGCAATGTGCATCGTCTTATCCAGGCCCATTTTCTTCCAGGTCTTGCCCGCATCAAGCGACTTGTAAACTCCATCGCCCCAGGACGAACTTTGTCGGTTGTTGGCTTCACCCGTGCCCGCCCAGACGATCGACGGGTTTGATGGTGCTATTGCGATATCACCAACGCTTGGCACGGATTGCTTATCAAAAAGCCACGTCCACGAAGTTCCGCCATTGACAGTCTTAACTATTCCTGCGCTCGCGGTCGCGGCGTAAATTATCCGGGGGTCGCTATCGACTACCTCTATATCGTTTATTCGGCCACCCATAGTTGCCGGGCCGATCTCACGAAATCGGAGTGCCGTGATAGCCGTTTCCCATGACTCGGGAGTTGGCGTCGGAATTGGCGTCGGCGTAGGTACAGTCGAACTTACTACCTCCTCCAGCGGCGGCGTCGGGGTGGCGGCGGGTCTCGGCCGCTGTCGCTGTGGATAGGCTAGCGAGACGATCGACAATAATAAAAAACAACTAACGAACGTACCGGTCAGCGCGCGAAGATATCTCATGGTTTTTGGTGCCCGAAGAAAGATATTCGAAGTCGAAAGAGACAAGCTAAATTGTGAATTGTTTGAATTCGCTATAAATGTAGGACAAACAATGACACGAAAGCAACCACCTCAAGCGTGTCTGCTCGTAAATTTTACAAAAATTTACAAACCGGGAAGCGCAGCGGCTTTTTACCGAGCCCGCGGACGCACCATAATGCGACGTACCATAATGCAAAGAGGTCAGGCTTAGCTAACGACTGGGGGCGGCTGCATGACCGCGCCGCAATTCTTACAAGTGCGGAGGTCGTCGGAACCGTAAAATCTTGCAAAGACTCGCTGGAACTGCTTAGTTATGTCCTCCAGCTGAAAATACTCTTCATAGAGCTTGTTGTTACAGTTTTCGCAAAACCACAACAGGCCGTCGACTTCACCGGCGCGACGCTTTCGCTCAACGACCAATCCGACCGTTTCCGCACCTCTAATAGGATTGTGTGGAACACGCGGGGGCAGCAAAAACATCTCGCCCTCTTTGATTGCCAACTCCACAGCTCGCCCATCCTCTTGGATTTGCACCTTAATATCGCCTTCGAGCTGATAAAAAAGCTCCTCACCGTCATCCCAATGATAATCTTTTCGTGAATTTGGACCACCAACGATCATGACGATGAAATCATCATCGTCATACACACACCGGTTTCCCACCGGCGGTTTCAACAGATGCCGGTGATCGTCGATCCATTGTTTCAGGTTAAAAGGTCGCTTAATGGCCATATGTTATTGCTCTGCGGCATGTTGCTTTAATTATATAGCGCCAATAGCCAACCCGTTCGTCCACCGAGCAGCATCTGAGCACGTTTTCGAGAGAGTTACTGCCGCATTTTCGCACAGGAGAAAAGAATGAACATCAAGGAAGACAAACTGAATCAATTGTTTGGAACTCGTTGCCGACGTCAAAAGTAATAGTCTACGCGAGCAATTGTGATCGGGGAAGTCGGTCTTTGTCGTCGGTTCCCGGCCGACGAAGGGCGTCGGCGGGAGACGCGACTCTAAGAAAACAGATAGTAGCTAGAGCTCGGCGAGTTTTTGCACCGTTCGCCAGTTGCGGCCCGTATAAACAGTCTTAAGCTTTTTCTCGATAAACATCTTGGTCAGTAGGCTCCCAGCCACCCCGACCGGCAGGTGTGCGTAGATCTCGCGGCCCCGCACCGCGTACCGCTCCCCCGGAAGGGCAGCCTCAGCCAAACGATTGGCGTCATCCGTCGGCATTACCTCTTTCAAAAAGAGCACTTGCATTTCCTTGTGGCTTTCGTATTGACCTTCAAACGGGTTCTTATCAAGAATTTCGTTGATGTGCGGCTGATTGCGTACCATCACCGGGATGGCTTTACCGAGCGTTTTTTCCATGGCCCCTTCAAGCATGGCGGTTAGTTTACCTTCGTCGACGGTTCGAGTATCGAAAGCCGCGTTTCCGCTGTTGATGTAAGTTTTAACACCTTTAAGACCTAAAGCTTCAAAGATCGTTCGAAGCTCCTCCATCTTAACCATCGTTTTGCCTCCGAGATTGATACCTCGAAGCAACGCTATGTATCTCACGGCACCTCGCTGATCAGTTCTGCTGCATGTCGATCACAAATCTATAACGAACGTCTGATCTGATCGTCCGGTCATATGCTTCCTCGATACGATCGGGCGTGATCACTTCAACATCGGCCGTAATGGCGTGCTCGGCGCAAAAATCAAGCATTTCCTGAGTCTCCGGAATACCGCCGATCAGTGACCCGGCAAGCACCTTATTACCTCCGATGAGTGAAAAAGCGCCTAAGAGTGTCGGTTCGGTGGGTACACCTACTATTACCATCACACCATTCAGTCCCAGTAGCGCCAAGTATGCGTTGTAATCATGGGAGGCGGAGATCGTGTCGAGTATTAGATCGAAACTGCCCGCAACAGCCGCTGTTGCGCCCGGATCTTTCGTATTCAGGAAATTATGGGCGCCGAGACCTCGAGCGTCGGCCTCTTTAGATGGCGAAGTACTGAGCACGGTTACCTCAGCACCCATCGCCGCCGCGATCTTAACGCCCATGTGTCCGAGCCCGCCCAGTCCCGCAACCGCAACCTTCTTTCCCGGACCGACACTCCACCGCTTCAAAGGTGAATAGGTGGTTATGCCAGCACAGAGCAATGGGGCAATACCGGACAGGTCGCCCTTTGCATTCACCCGGAGAGCATACTTCTCATCAACCACATATTTGGACGAATATCCTCCGTAGGTCGGTGTTGTACGGTCCATTTCGGTGCCGTTGTAGGTCATAGCCGCGCCCTTGAGGCAATACTGCTGAAGGCCCATCTGGCAGCCTGCACATTTGCGGCATGAATCGACAAAGCAGCCGATCCCAGTGATATCGCCGATGTTGAACTTCGTCACCTCACTGCCAACCTGCGATACGCGTCCGACGATCTCGTGGCCCGGGACCATGGGGTATGCTGCCGGCATTATTGTGGCCCATTCGTTCTTTGCCTGGTGGATATCAGAGTGGCATATGCCACAGTAAAGAATGTCTATGACAACATCGTTTGCACCTACGTCTCGCCTCTGAAAGTTAAATGGCTCGAAATGAGCCTCTGGTCCTTTAACCGCAAATCCTTGTGTGTCGATCATCAAAACTCCTTTTTAGTCTATTGTTGCTATAACTTTTAATTCGATCGCTATGGGCGTGGGCAATTTGTTTACCTCGACCGTCGTCCTGCATGGCTGATTATCAGCAAAATACTCCGCATATACCTTGTTGTATACAGGAAAATCATCGTGCATATTGGTCAAAAAAACGGTGACGTCCACGATCCTGTCCCATGAGGAACCCGCGTCTTCGAGAATGGAGCGAACGTTCTGGAAAACAGACCGACATTGCCTATCAATGTCATACGCGACAATGTCGCCTGCTTCACTGAGTCGAACGCCGGGGATTTCAGTACTTCCACGTTCTCGAGGACCGACGCCCGACAGGAATAACAGGTCACCCACCCTGCGGGCATGTGGATATAAGCCAACAGGCTCAGGAGCCTTGGGTGAATTGAGCACATTATTATCCATCAAAGTTATCCCTCAATCGATCTAAACGTGTTCCCAGCCTCTTATTCGGTCAAATTTCGAATAATAAACGATTCTTGCTTAACGGGAGTATAATAAAATTGGAAACTGATATGAAGCTCCGTATGAAACTATCGGTGAAGGGTGCCATGAACAGAGTATTCATCTATTTTCTGGTGGCAGTGCTGACGGGCATGTTAGTTTCCTGCAGCGTACGGACTGCCGCCGAGAATCCTCTTCTGCCGACCCCGTCAGAGCCGCGGGCTGAAATCCCACAGGTCAAGGGAGAACAGATCGCTGTGTTTGCCGGGGGATGTTTTTGGGGTGTTGAGGCGGTTTTTGAACACGTGAAGGGCGTCATGGATGTGAGGTCTGGCTATGCCGGCGGCGACGCGAGAACTGCAAATTACGAGAAAGTCAGCGAGGGCAGCACCGGGCACGCTGAGGCGGTCATGGTCACATTCGATCCAGCCAAAGTGTCTTTCGCCCAGCTTCTGACTGTCTTCTTTTCGGTAGCGCATGATCCGACCCAACTAAACAGGCAGGGTCCAGACACAGGAACGCAGTATCGTTCAGCCATCTTTTTCGCGGACGAACAACAAGAGCGAGCCGTCATCGATTACATTGGCTCAATTGATAGATCAAAGGCCTTCGCCAGGCCTGTTGTCACGGAGGTGATACCCCTCAAACGTTTCTTTGAGGCTGAAGCCTATCATCAGAACTATCTTATAAATCATCCCGACGAGCCCTACATCGTTGTGCACGACATACCGAAACTCGAAGAACTCAAAAAAAGATTTCCCGAACTTTACGCCGCGAAATAGGCACAAAAAACCCGCATCAAGTGGGTCCTTTTATTCTTAATGTCTCGCGGTAACAGGTTTTACTGCGCTTTTTCAGCCCAGATCTGCACCAGATGGACAAGAGTGTCGGTCGATTTCTCAAGCCCTTTTCGCGAATTGAACTCAAGCTTCCCGTGAAAATTATGGCCCCCGGTAAAGAGGTTTGGGGTAGGCAGGCCCCGCGCCGTCAGGCGTGAACCGTCAGTACCGCCTCGGATCGGCCGTAACTGAGCCTTGACGCCGGCACGCTTGGCGGCCTCAATAGCATAATCGGTCAGTTGTGGGTAATTCTTGAGGACCTCCTTCATGTTCAGGTAACCCAGTACGCTGGTGTACCCAATCTTGACATTTGCGTGGCGTGTCTGAACATCTGCTATGAGTTTTTTTATCATGTCTTCCTGAGCAGCAAGCCCCGTAATATCAAAATTCCTCAAAAGGATCTTGATGGTCGAGGTCTCGACGTCGAGATTGCCAACGTATGGATGCAAAAAGCCTTCGCGGCCCTCGGTTGTCTCCGGTCGGTTTGGAACAGCTTTGGGGAAGTTGGCGAGAAAATCACCGGCAGCAAAGGTCGAATTGACCATGATTCCCTTCGCCGTGCCGGGGTGGGTCGATTTGCCTCGGAAAGTCACGGTCGCCGTGCGGGCTGACCAAGTCTCATTCGAAATGTCACCGAGCTGCTCGCCGTCGACGGTATACGCGAATTTGGCACCCCATTTCTCGATCTCGAACTGGTCCATGGGGCCGCCAACCTCCTCGTCTGGGGTGAACGCGATAGCGATGTTTCCGTGTTTGATATGGGGATTGGCTCGGAGTATGTCGATCATCGTCACGAGCTCGGCGATCCCCGATTTGTCATCAGAGCCAAGCAATGTCGTACCGTCGGCCGTAATGATGTCGTCACCGATCAGATTTTTAAGATCCGGATTCTGAGCCACGGTAATGATCTGCGTCGGGTCGTTCGGCAGAACGATATCGCCACCTTGGTAGTTCTTGTGGATGATTGGGTTCACGTTGGCGCCAGAGACCGCGGGCGATGTATCCATGTGCGCGATAAAACCTATTGTCGGGACCTTGGTGTTTTCGGGCAGATTGCCTGGCACCATTCCATACACTATACCTTGCGCGCTGATGCGCACATTTTGCACTCCAAGAGCTTTTAATTCGCTTTCCAGAAGCCTCGCAAGCACCAGTTGTTTCTCAGTGCTCGGGAACTTTCCCGCGTCCTCGGCCGACTGGGTGTCGATCTTTACATAGCGCAGGAAGCGGCTCATAGCCGTCTCAGAAGGTGCTTTCGTCTGAGCAAACGCCGAGGCTGTGATTAAGCAAAGGAGTAGCAGAGCAATATGCAATTGAAATCTCATAGTGTTTACAAATCCGGCGGCGACGATGCCAGGGCCTCTTTCAATACTGACTTTCTCATAAGTTAGTTTCCATCTTGACGCAAACATTCTTCTCGTCTGTAAAGAATCTCAGCGCCGCAAATCCCCCTTCACGTCCGATTCCGCTTTCTTTCATTCCCCCAAAAGGTGTCCGCAGGTCGCGGAGCAGCCAGCAGTTGATCCAAATGATTCCGGACTCGAGCTTGGATGCTACGCGATGTGCCCTGGAAAGGTTTTCCGTCCACACCGTTGCGGATAAACCATAACGGACGGAGTTAGCGTAGCTGAGCACCTCATCCTCAGTATCGAACGGCATCAACGTGACCACCGGGCCAAAGATCTCTTCTGTATTCGTGCGACAGCTACAATCAAGCCCCTCGACAATGGTTGGTTCAATGAACCAGCCGTTTGAGCAGCGGCCAGTGACTGTTACAGAACGTCCCCCGGTGAGAAATGTGCCGCCTTCCTCTTTGGCAAGCTCGATGTAAGACATTATCTTGTCGAAATGTTGTTTAGAGACGATGGCTCCAACGCTTGTACCCGGCTCGAGGGGGTCCCCCACCGTCATTCCAGAAACACGTCGGACGAAATCTGACCTAAACCTGTCATATATAGAGCGCTCGACGAATATTCTGGAACCGCACAGGCAGATCTCACCCTGATTGGAGAACGAAGACCGAATAGTTGTCTCAAGCATCGCTTCATAATTGCAGTCGGCGAAGATGATATTTGGGTTCTTGCCGCCTAGCTCTAGCGACAGCTTTTTGAACATGGGCGCCGCTGTGCGGGCGATCACTTCGCCAGTTTTGGTGCCCCCGGTGAACGATATCGCCTGTACATCCCGGTGTCCCACGATCGCCCCTCCAACCTTCGGGCCCAGACCGTGGACGATATTCAAAACGCCGGCGGGCAGGCCCGCCTCTATGCAAAGTCTCGAAAGCAGAAACGCCGTCATGGGCGTAACCTCCGACGGTTTCGCAACAACAGTACACCCGGCGGCGATCGCCGGTGCAACTTTCCAGGTAAAGAGATACAACGGCAGGTTCCACGGCGAAATGCAGCCAACCACTCCCAAAGGCTGGCGAAGGGTATAGTTGATCGCCTGCCCGACCGTTTCATGAGAATCTGAAACCGTATGCATCGCCGCTGTAGCGTAGAATTTGAAGTTTGATACGGCTCGTGGAATGTCGACTGTCCTCGCAAGGGTCAGGGCCTTGCCGTTGTCGACACTCTCTGCCCGCGCAAGAATTTCGAGATCTCGTTCAATTAGGGCCACCAGCCGCATCAGAACATCGTGCCGAGCCTCTGGCGAAGTGGTCGACCATGCGGGGAATGCCGCGCTCGCCGCCTTCACGGCCTGTTGAACATCGCGTTCGTCTGAATCTGCTGTTTTCGAATAGACTTCATTCGTTGACGGATCGTAATTATCGAGATAGTCAGCCGAAACCGGCATGATGATCCCGCCGCCGATGTAGTTGTCGATGCGCTGCATGACGCTATTTGATCTTTCCGTATTTGCGAAGGATGGCGATGGTCTGTTCGAGTGGCAGGGCTTCTATGGTTCGCTTCTCACGACCCGTCATCGACGTAGCCCGAAAAAGAGAGTTGTAGATCGCTTCTTCGGTCGCCTCGATGACAGCGAGGAACAGCGGAGACATCGCGTCGTTAGCTAATACCTGAGTTGACCTTGGTTTTAGAATCGTGTCGGCCGTGCGAATTCGGTTTTCCACAGCTGTGGAAAACGCTATCGCATAGTCTCCGCTTCCGTTGGTCATTGCGGATCCTGTCCTTGCCAACCCTGACATTGACCGCTCAGCGATCCGTTTGAGTTGGCGATGGTCCAATGGTGCGTCTGTAGCTATCACAATGATGATGGAGCCGTCCGCAGACTGGAACGCAGGCGCCCCCGCCTGCGTCGACCGCGGCGCAGTCGAGACCGCCTCCTTCAGATAATACTTCCCAAGTTCAACCCCGACGGGCGCTCCATCGATCGACAAAACACCTCCAAAATTCGTCTGTACCAAAACACCGAGCCTGTACCCGCCCATCGAAACAGGCAGCTTTCGTGATGCGGTTCCGATACCACCTTTGAAGCCAAAGGCAACAGTTCCGGTACCCGCACCCACTGAACCTTCCTCGACAAGATCCGCCCGCGCGCTCTTGATGGCATTAAAGACATCATCACGCGTAACGTGTCGTCCACGAATATCGTTGAGAAAACCGTCGTTTGTTTCGGCAACGACCGGGTTGATGGACTGAACGTTCTGGTTACCCGGAAGCGCCAGCATATGATCGATCAGGAAGTCGCCTGTTTTGGGCACGCTGAGCGTAGATGATCATGGCGAAAGGGTGATCTTTTGACGGCCGTGTGCCTCACTCCGGTGAACTCGCATCGATCTCGTCAGGACGATCTTGTCCGTCGTTAGGGTCATGCCTTCATTCGGGCCGCAGCCGGAGATTCGCCTGAGGGGAGGCCGAAGGGTGTTCGTAGGACGGACCGATCTGCTCGACCTGATCGATCGGTTGATCGAGGTTCCCGCGTCGGGCCCGGTGGGCGGGAGCAGACCGGTCCTGGTCGTCGAGG
>JBHENG010000040.1:0-576 GCA_046262195.1 Pyrinomonadaceae bacterium
GTCAGGCCCCGTACGACCACGGCTCCGATAGTCGGGCTAGTGCGTTGAACGTTTAAACCTGCCTCCTCCTCGCCGACCTGGGCCAGGACGGAAGTGGCCCGTTCCGAAATGGCTTCTGTCCCGATTATGCTGACGGCCTGTGCGACGTTTTGTGCTTCTTCGGCCTGACCTATCTCAGCGGATACCGTGAGGCGGCTTTCTCCTACCTCCAGAGTCACATTCGCTGAAATCGTATTAGCTGGCGTTACTTTCACCGGCCGCTCCACGACCGAAAAACCCGTAGCCAATACGCGCACGCTGTACTCCCCCGGCGAAACTCCACCGAAGAAGAAGTTGCCGTCCCGATCAGTGGTGATCGTGCGACTCGTACGAATATTCGTGTTGCGAAGAGTGACGGTCGCACCGGCAACAAGGTCCCCGTTTTGGTCTTTTACCGTGCCGGATACACTCGAATGGATCTGTCCCATTGCCAAAATGGCCGTCGCGAGTGCAAAAAATCCGGTTAATAAGATCCTTCTCATGTCGTTATGGACGCCGAGTTACTTTCAATTTGATAAGTCGCGACGCTCGTCGGCG
>JBHENG010000040.1:586-24752 GCA_046262195.1 Pyrinomonadaceae bacterium
GTCCGTCAGGGCGGCTTCGAGACGTGTGATCGCACGGTGTGGCGGATCTGCCGGGACAACGCCTGGTGGTCGGTCTTCGGCAAGCCCAAGAACCGGAAGAAGGGCCAACCGGGCACGCCGGCGCATGACGATCTCGTCCGCCGCTGCTTTGAGGTCGCCAAAATCGATCAGCAGCCCGATATTATTCAGCTCCTCACCTTTGGCATAGATCTCGATCTTGTAATTATGCCCGTGAAGATTTTCGCATTTCCCCTTGTAGCCTCGTAATTGATGCGCTGAGGAGAAGTTGCGTTCGATCATAACTTCATAGAATCCGGACATATCCGTCAATTATATTGTATTTGAGATGGTTGTGGCAGCATTTCAGCAACTTCTGACAGATCGCTTACGATCCTCATTCTTGGGAGACTACTAAGGAAATCCCGTCCGTACGATTTGGTTCGCAGACGCGGATCGAGAATCGCTATAACACCGCGATCGGTCGTACTGCGGATCAGGCGTCCGACGCCTTGCTTTAGAGAAATAACAGCTTGTGGGACACTGTAGTCGAAGAATGAACGGCCGCCGTTATCGTCAATGAACCGGCTGCGGGCAGCCACAACCGGGTCCGTCGGTACGGCAAATGGAAGCTTGTCGATGATAACGCACGATAGCTGCTCACCGCGAACGTCAACTCCCTGCCAAAAACTGGATGTCGCAAAGAGGACAGCGTTGGGGGTCGAGCGAAATTGCTCCAGAAGACCTGTCTTGGACATCGACCCCTGAAGCAAACAGGGGTACGCGATGCCTGAGGAGACGAGCTCGTAAAGGGCGGCCATCGAAGAGTTGCTCGTGCAGAGCACAAATGCGTGGCCCTGAGTCACATGTAAGACGCGGACTATTTCGGCTGCTGCGATCTGCGTGAACTCGGGGGAACGAGGGTCGGGCATCGCCTTAGGCAAATAAATCAACGCCTGTTTCTCATAATCGAAGGATGACGGCGCTATCAGCGATTCCGTTTTGGACGCACTGAGACCGAGGCGATCCCGGATGAAATTAAAGCTTCCGTTGGCTGAAAGCGTTGCCGACGTCAGGATGCAGGTGTCGACCTTGTCAAAAAGCTTTTCCTGTAGAAGAGTCGATACATCTACTGGCGAGGCCTGCAAAAATATCCCTCGGCCGCGGCGTTCGAGCCAGTACACAAAGTTCCGATCGGCCTGCTTGGCGATAAAATCAAGATCAAATCGGGTCTGCCGGATGCGCCGCACGACGCTTTCAGCCTCAGGGATCTGATCTGAATAAACATCAATTTCCGTTTCAAGTCGGCTAAGCTGATCGTCGAGTGCGTGATAAGCGTCCCCAAGTGGCGTGGCCCGCTGCTCGCCACTGCGGCTGCGGGTGGAAAATGCATCCGGTGGAAGCGGAAATCGCCCTTCCTGGGCTCTCGCCTGAGCAAATCTAGACCAAAATTGCTCGGAAAAGCCGGTTATTCTGGCGGATGTCTTCATTATCTGCGATGTTGCAAGCGCATCATTTATAGGCAGCTCATTCGCATCACGAGTTAGCTCGTCGATGCGAAAATTCGACACCTGAAAACCAAAATAGTCCGCCGCAATATCCTCGATAAGATGCGCCTCGTCAAAAATAACGGCGCCGTAATCGGGTATCACCCGTCCAAACTGGTTCCCGCGAACATTAACATCAGCAAAAAACAAGTGATGGTTGACTATAACGATATCGGCATTATCCGCCCCAGTTCGCATCCGGGTTATGAAACACGGCTCAAAATCCGGACATTTTTGCCCGATACACGTCTCGCTCCTAGCATTTACACGGCTCCAGAAACCAAGGTTTTCGGGCAGATATCTAAGTTCAGCCCTATCGCCTGTTGACGTTCGCCGCGACCAGTCCCGAACCTCCCGAAAATGGTCGACCTGGTCCATTCCGTCAAGGATCGGCTGATCATCGCTCTTGTTGATGCGATAAATGCATGCATAATTTGAGCGGCCTTTCATATACGCAGCCGAGAACTTTCCCGGCAATATCTTTTGAAGGAACGGTATGTCCTTTTCCATCAACTGTTCCTGAAGATTCTTCGTTCCCGTCGAGATGACGATACGCGTTTTTGATCGAATCGACTCGTTAATAGCGGGGATGAGGTATGCGAGCGTTTTACCGGTGCCAGTCCCCGCCTCGACGATAAGATGTTTCTTGTCAACAAAAGCCCGTGCGATCGCTTCTGCCATCTTTATCTGGCCCTCGCGATACTCGTAATTCTCGTGATTCTGAGACACGACACCGGACGGACCAAAGATCCTGTCCGCAAGGTCGCCGTCGGATGTCGGTCCCGGTTCTAACCCCATATTTATTGACTTCGAATCGTAATTAAGTATTATTAAGATTTAATTATCTTTGACATAAAAGCGCACTTTTTGGGCTTGTTTTTAGAAAATTACAGGCTTCCAAAACGCTCGAAATAACATCTTAGTTCGTTTGGATACACAATTAGAAGTCAGGTCTGATTTTTCAACCATTTAATATTCTATAGTTCGATCTTTTTGGAAAGCTTTATTTAAGATGATTAACTTTCCTAGTTTACGATCACGGCGGCTTGTCATAACGCTGTTGTTTGTCTCCGCGGGACTCGCGGCAGTATTTCTGTTCCCTTTTGAAAACCGCACGGAGGCTGCAAAGCCGAAGCGTGAACAGGCGCAAAATCGGCGCCAGCGACTCCCGAACTACGATATTCGCAGCGATAAGACGGCGATCGATAAAATAGCCGGATTCCGCGCAACTCTCCATAAGAACGCAGCCCACGTTGCTGACGTGCGAGATTCACTCGTTCGAGGCGAGCGTGCACTTCGAAAGCAGGTGCCGACCCTTGCTGTCGAATATAATCGTGACTCGAATACTCCGGAAGTAATCGCCCCCGACCCCAAAAAGGGTAAAGCATTTTTATCGCGCGGAACGCGGTCAAAGCGTTCTGCTGCACTAAAAGAGTTTCTCGCGCAGAATGCTGAGCTCGTCGGTACCGAAGTGTCGCACGTAGCCTCGCTTAAACTTGAGGCCGAGTACACCAATCCCGACGGTGAACTCTCATTCGTTGAGTTGAAACAGGAGGCGAACGGGATACCTATCTTTAGGGGCGAGGTAAAAGCCGGATTTACTAAGGATGGAGAACTCGTCCGTGTTGTGAACAATTTAGCGCCGGGCCTGGATGAGTTTGCTCTCTCGGCCGATTTCGGCGATCCCGCCAGTGCGGTGGTTCGCGCCGCCCTTTCAATAAGCGTCGACCCGTCAGACCTAAGAATGGGCCGTCCCGGCAAAGGATCTAACCATCTAAAGACGGTTTTCGGCGACGACGATTCCTCACCAAGTGCGGAGAAAATGTATTTTCCTACCGAGCCCGGAGTGGCGATTCCGGCGTGGCGAGTCCTTATATGGGAACCGAGTGATGCGTACTACGTAATAGTTGACGCTGTCAGCGGTGAGGTGCTTTGGAGAAAGAATATCACCGAGGACCAGACGCAGGCGTCTACCTTCGGTGTATATGCCAATCCTGGAGCAATGATCAATGTCGCCCACAGCCCCTTTCCTTTTTCACCTGGTCCCCTGTCACCGAACGGCGCGCAGGGTGCGGCTATTCAGCGGTCCTTGGTGACACGCGTCGGCAACGAAGGCCTCTATGTGTTTAACCAGCAGGGCTGGATCGGGGACGGCGGGACTAAGACTGATGGCAATGCGGTCCAGGCGGGTTTGGACCGCGACGGCGTAGACGGCATCGACACTAACAGCGAGGCCACAAGCGCCAATCGTAGTTTTGATTTCGCGTACAGCCCTTTTAATCCAAACACCAATGCCGGCGAAACGCCCGTCGCGGCCCCCCAGACATATCCAGGCAACGACTATCAGCAAGGAATGGTCACTCAGTTGTTTTACATCACAAACTGGTTTCACGATGAGACCTACCGGCTTGGTTTCACAGAAGCGGCCGGAAATTTCCAGCAAACAAATTTCACATCGCAGGGCAGAGGCGGTGATCGGATACGTGCCGAAGGGCAGGATTCAGGCGGCGTCAACAACGCTAATTTTTCGACGCCGGCGGACGGCGGCCGTGGTCGAATGCAGATGTACGTGTGGGATAGGACGAGTCCGGCCATCGATGGCAGCCTGGACGCTGACGTTGTCGTCCACGAGCTAACTCATGGCCTTTCGAATCGACTGCACGGGAACAGTTCGGGACTGATGAACGATATGTCACGTGGCATGGGAGAAGGCTGGTCTGACTTCTTTTCTATGGCACTGCTTTCCACGCCGAACGATCCAATTGATGGTCTCTACACTACGGGAGCCTATGTTACTTATAATCCGATCGGTACCAGTAACAATGCCTATTATGGTATACGCCGATTTCCTATGGCCCCTCTGCACGTAGTTGGGCTGAATGGCAAACCACACAATCCTTTGACATTTGCGGATATTGACACGACACAGATCGACATTAGCGACGGCGCTTTTGCTCCACGCAGCAATGGTACGGCCGATGAGGTTCACCGTGTGGGCGAGGTGTGGAGCGCGATGCTGTGGGAGATACGCACACGCATGGTCGCAAGGCTTGGCTGGGAAATTGGAAATCGGCGCGTGTTGCAGCTGGTCACCGATGCCATGAAGCTTGCGCCTGTCTCGCCAACGTTCATTAATGAAAGAGATGCCCTCGTGGCCGCCGCCTTCGCAGCCGGTGATCCCGCCGACGTCGCTGACGTTTGGGCCGGGTTCAGCGTGAGGGGCCTCGGTCCTGGTGCGACGATACAAAACGTCGGCGGTACGTCGATCAGCGGAGGGTCCGGTCAAATGCGTGTGACACAGGCATTCGACACGCCCAACATTAACCAGACCCCTGACATAAGCATTACCGAGGCTGCAGGCGACAATGATGGATTCTTCGAACCCGGCGAGACGCTTAGCATCTCAGTACCGCTGAAGAATAGTACCGGACGCACAGCGAGCGGAGTGACGCTGAATCTTGCCGGCGGCGGTACCGCCGATTACGGCACGATGGCCGGCATCTCAACTATCACCCGGCAGGTCTCATACACTGTGCCGGCGACCGCACCCTGCGGCAGCGTAATTGCTCTCAACCTGGATGTGAACAGCAGTCTTGGACCTGCGAGTTTTACACGAAACCTTGCCGTGGGCGGGCCCTCCGTTACTAGCAGCGAAAACTTTGATAGCGTTACGGCACCGGCAATACCGACCGGCTGGACCATCGAGTCGAGTTACGCACCGATGACCTTCGTGTCCAGGGGCTCGGATTCAGATACAGGACCAAATTCAATGTTCGCACCCGATCTGCCCAACTGTACCGGCAGTCAGTGTCCAAATACCGCTGGAGGGTCGACAACTCTCACCTCGCCGCCCATAGCTGTCACTGTCGCCGCCGCTATCGTTTCGTTTCGACATAAGTTCAACACAGAGGCGCTTTGGGACGGCGGCGTGCTTGAGATCAGCATTGATGAAGGCGCGTTCCAGGACATTATCGCCGCCGGCGGCACATTCCTTTCAAACGGTTACAACGCAAGTATGGGCGTGAGTGCTCCGAACCCGTTGGGTGGACGTGCGGGATGGACAGGCAATTCGAGCGGTTATATTACGACGGTTGCACGCATGCCGGCCGCCGCTGCCGGTCGAAATGTCCGGCTGCGTTGGCATTTTGGCACGGATTCAAACAGCGCTCCCGCCGGCGGCGGTTGGAGTGTCGACTCGATACAGTTCGCGGGCGAATTCGCGTGCTCGGTGCCTGTTTCGAGTGTTTCGATATCCGGGAAAGTGCTCACGCCTGACGGTCGCGGGTTGAGGAATGCTGTCGTGTCCCTTATTGACGCTCAGGGTGTTAGTCGCGGTGTATCCACCAGCACGTTCGGCTTTTACCAGTTTGACAACGTGAAGGTCGGTCAGAGCTACATCATAGCAGTCTCCTCAAAGCGTTATCGCTTCGCGTCGCGGCTACAAAGCGTGGATGCGGCGCTCACAGACGTCGACTTTACTGCACAGGAATAGTCTTGCCCAAACATAAATCGGTGGCCGTTCGCTTTTCCGTGGAACGGCCGTTGGTCTTTACCTGTTGTCCTATTTCAGCCTTGACTTTCCGCCGCCTCAACGTCCTAACGTTATTAAATTCCAAGACCTTTGCGCGTTATTATTCGTCTAAGAGTTGACGCACCGATATGGACAGACGTGCATTACAAACGACAATAAAACTGACGGTGATCAGTAGCTTTGTATTGTTGGCGGGCTTCGGCAGCCTGATATCGGATCACCAGATCGCCGGTGCCTCCGCCGAGGGGCCTAGCGCTTCTCATACCAATGCTCCGGGCGAGGACAACTGCACTTCGTGTCACGCCTCCTTCCCAGTGAACAGCGGTTCGGGCAGTATCGAGATCGCCGGGGCGCCGAGCGAGTATAGTCCGGGCCAGCAAGTGTCCGTCACTGTGACAACATCGCAGGCAGATGCCGTCATATATGGTTTTCAGCTAACGGCCGTCGACTCGGCCGGCAGAAGTGCAGGCACCTTTAGCATCCCGGTCCAAAATGCTGGTCAGATCCAGACGATCGGCGGGAATGTAGGCGGAAATGCTCGCCAGTACGTTGAGCATACTGTTGACGGTGTCATCCCATCGGCGTTTGGGTCAAAATCGTGGACTTTTACCTGGACCGCTCCAACCGATAACGTCGGAAAGATAGACTTTTACGCCGCTGGTAACGCAGCGAATAGCGACCAATCTCCATCCGGAGACAACATATACACTACGACGGTCTCTTCCTCGCCAGCAGTTATACGCATCGTGTCCGTTAGCGGCAAAGTCACCGACCCTCGGGGACGCGGGCTGAATGGCGTTTCCGTAAGATTGACGGATGCTAATGGTACAACAATAACGACCTTAACAAGTCCCTTCGGATTCTACCGTTTCCCCGAAGTGCGAAGCGGTGAAGCATACGTCCTCAGGGCGGCAGCCAAAAGATATAGGTTTAGTTTGAAGCAGCTTACCATCTCAAGCGATGTCGAAAACATCGATTTTATTGGGCAGGAATAGGCTGGTTGAGGAGCCAGGAAAGCATAAGAAAGCCCGGCGAACGCTGTGGGTCGTTCGACGGGCTTTTCGGAAGAAACAATGAGAATGCGATGAAGCTAGTTGTTCGGCTTCCTCGGCGTAACCAGTTCGGATCGCGGCAGCCCGCTGGGCTGTAGAACCAGCGGATCCACAATTACAGGGCTCGAGTTGGAGGGAGGGTTGCCCATCGGCACCGGCTGTATTATCTGAACACCGCGGGGAGTAGTTTGCCGTGCAGTTTCTTCGGGACGCGTGATCCTCGGCGTGATGAAAAAGAGGATCTCGTTTGTGTTTCGCTGCAACCCTTTCCGCTTGAAGAGGTTGCCTAAAAGTGGGACGCTCGCTAGACCCGGGGTTCGGTCCTGCGTTTCCCGTTCGTCGTCGAACAGGACACCCCCCACCACAGTGGTACCACCATCAGGAACAACAACTCGCGTGCTCATATTCTGGGTGCTAATGGACGGGGCCAGTCCGCCGACCACGGGTCCCGTCGAGCTGTTTTCAGCTGTAACTGTAAGTATCACAGTACCATGATCCGTAATCTGCGGTGTGATCTGAAGGCTCAATGGAACATCAACATATGTTGTGGTCGCGATTGGCGCTCCGCCTAAACCACTTCCAGGTTGGATCGTGACTATAGGCACTTGACTCTTACTTTCAATTTTCGCGGGCTCATTGTTGAGTGCCGTTACACGCGGTGTAGCGATTACTTTTGCTTGCCCCCGCTGTTCACCCGCGGTGATCAAAGCGCTTAGTGACGCAGTTCCGAATATCCCCGTCGTAAGACCTATTACCGTCGAAGCGGCGTCCCCGAAAACCCGAGGCAGACCAGGGCCAGCGGGAAGGCCGTTCAGGCTGGCGCCCGATGCACCCCCACCACCGGAGTTTGGTGGTAGAGTACCAGCCTGGATCCCGCTTCCGCGCGCTCCGTTGAGCATTGCAAATAACTGGACTCCAAGTTCTCGGCTAAAAGTCCGTGTGGCAACGACGATGCGGGCCTCGATCTCCACCTGCGGCTCGGGCTGGTCTAGGAGACCGATCAACTGCTTCACAGCGGCCACGTTGGCAGCCACATCCGTAATGATCAACGAATTGGTGCGGTCGTCTACCTCGATCGAACCCCGTCGTGAAAGACGCCGCTTGATGATCGGCAACAGGCCGGAATTTGAGTTGTTGTTTCCCATACCCCCGTCTGAGCCGCCAATTGCACTGGCGGCAGTGATACCCGAATTCATCATACCTCCGCCACCCCACTGGGACCCGGTTTGATTACTTTTCCCACTCGAGGCAGATCCCGGCGACGGACTTCCCGTTACACTTGCATAATTAAGACGAATCATCTCTGTGATCAGCGGTGATGTATCAAGCTGATTGTTCTGACGATCGCGATAGAGCTCACCCTCACTCGCGAGAGTCTTGTTGTCGGCGATACGCAAGATATTGCCGTTTACCTGGACGCCGAGTTCATGGGCCTGCAGTACTGAGTCGAGAGCGATGTTCCAGGGAATGTCTTTGACCTTCACCGTTACGGGCACTTCTTTGACAGACTTGTCGATAACAAAGTTAACGCCGTATTGATCGGTGATGTAGCTGAGAATGTCGCGTATATCTGCGTTGACCACATTGAGGTCGATAGGCTCGCCCCTGAATCCGGGCTCACCATAGTGTCGGCCCTGGGATTGAGGCTCAACATTTTGAGCCAGTATCGAGACAGCGAGGGTGCTGACGAGGGCCATTGCAAGGACGATCTCTTTGACCGCGCTGCATAACTTCGTAAGAGAATTCATGTTTCCTCCGTAACTGTTCAACCTCCTCCACTAGCAGGAAGAGTATTATTGTAAGGTTTGACTAATTGTCTCGATTGTTTGCGAGCTTGACGTCCGGCTTTTTGGCACCCTTTTTCGGTTTTTCCGTTTTGGGGCTGTCGGCGGGCTGTTTGTTCATCTCGTCGAGCGGCGAGAGAAATGGATTAGAAGTTGTTTTGGGGGTCTTATTGTCTTTGGCGACGGGAGGAGGCGCGGTATTCGCCGCGATCTCAACAGGATTTTCAGTCGGCTGTGTCGGAGCCGTTCCTTCGATCTGCGCTTTGTTCGTATATTTCTTCAAAGGCTTGTTCTCGACAGAGGCAACGAACTTCCCTTCACCCACTTTGCTGACCTTTCGAAACACCAGACGGTTCTCTTCCACGGCGACCAGCTGGCCGTCAAAGAACTTCTCGCCCGGATAGATGGTGTACGAAAGCTTGATTGGTGTCGCCTCAACCATTGCCGCGTACCCGCGAGGCGTCTTAAAGATGCCCGTAACCGCCATCTCTGCCAGCGTCAATACACTCGTGACTTTAGGCAAAGGTGATCCGTTGGCCACGGCGGTTTCACGAAGCTGTTTGAAATAATCAATTCGGGCCTCGACCGCCGGTGGGCCATAATTCGGCGCGGGCATCGGCACTTTCGGAGGCGGCGTGCTTGAGGAGGACGAGCCGTTCGGCGGCGTCCTTTTCCTCATGAAGCTCGGCTTCTGAAAGGGATCGCGCTGAGCACTGATCTCGGTTAACATGCCCGCGACGAGTAGTGTGGCAGCGGCAACCGCAGTCAGGGCTGCGATACGCTTGATATTTAATATGTTGATCATGGCTTTTCTCATTTGTATGACTGCTGTTTATTTGGCGGGCGGGGTTTGCGGAGCGGGAGCAGCAGCTGGAGCTCCTGCTGCTGGAGCGCCCGGTGTAGCGGGGGTTCCGGGTTTTTCCGCCGGTGCCGCATAGTAGGCCGTCAAGAGGAACTGGGCATGCAGCGTATTCGTATCTGTCTGCTTGTCCTGCTGGTTGATCTTGAAATCTGTGATCGACACGATGCGAGGAAGTTTGGCCATCGCAGCGAAGAACGCACGCAGGTTATTGAAGTTGCTGTTGACCTCGATCTCGACCGGCTTGGCCATGATCGAGTCCGTCTGAGTGTCATCCCGCGGCGCAAATCGCATTACAGTCATGCGGCTGCTGTTTGCCGTATCCTGCAGGCCCTGAAGAACATTGGTGATCTCTCGCTGTTCGGGCAAGAGGACCTTAAGCTCTTCGTACTCCTCGGACTTGCTGACGTATAGGGCACGAAACTCGTTTATTCGCTGGGTTGCTACCCTCGCCGTCTCATTCTTTGCTTTGAGCTGCGAAACCTGATCGTTCAGCACGGCCACCTCGGCGCTTGTCTCGCTGGTCACGAAATACCAGACGCTCATATAGATCAGCGCAGCGACCGACACCAGGATGATCAGCTGAAAGTGCCACTGTTGGTTCTTGATTTTCTCAAACATTTTCTTTTCCTTTTATGGGGGATACAGGTGCGGTCAATTTTTGGCGATCTGAGCGGGTGTTGACCCAGGGACTTGGGCTGAAGCGGTCGTGGGATTTGTATCAGCGCCGACCGCCTTGGATGGAGTATAGGAGCATTTGATAGTGAAATTTACTATCTGCACTTTTGGTGTTTCACCCTGGGCATTTGGCTTTGGATCGACATTCTGATTTTGTATGTCGACGCGGACTGTCTCGATGTTCAAATTCGAAAATAGGCCGTTCGAGAACTCAAGGCTGCGCCCGAATTGGGTGACTTGTGACTCATCCGGCGAATTTCCCTTGAGCACGAGGCCGTCTCCGCCCTGTTCAACACTCTCGAGATAAAGGCCGGGGACCATTGCTATGCGCTCGCGCATGGCATCAAGTACTGCACTAGGTCCAGCCTGCGATGCCCGCAACTTCTTAATGTCCTCGATCCGCTTGTCGATATTGCTTATCTTGGCCTCGAGCTCTTTTTGCTCGTTCATTACGACCTCGAGTTCGGCGGCGATCTGTTTTTGTTCGTTCAGCTGGCGTTCCGCTTCCGTTTTCGCCATCTGTGTACTGATGATGTCCCAGCCGATCACTGCAGCTAGAAGAACGGCTACGGAGACCGACATCAGCAGCAGTCGTGAGCTCGCGCTCGAGATTCTACGGTCGACGGCTACAACGGCGCCGCCTTGTCTCTCAGTAACTGAATTAAGTAGGTTGATCTTGATCATCTTAGTTACACTCCCCTAACGGCCAGTCCAATGGCTACGGCCATTTCGGGCACGATCTCGCTCATGTAATCGGGGTCAAATTTAGAGCTGTCCACTCTGATATTGCGAAACGGGTTCAAAACCTCCACGGGCAGCTCGAGCCTGTTGGAAAGCTCGGCGGCGAGGCCGACCAGCTTTGAACCGCCACCGGAAATGAGGATCTTTTGTACGACCGTCTCATTATCTTCAGTGGTAGCCCTGTAAAAATCGAAGGTCTTTTGGATCTCCATCGCCACGATCTCGGTGACATTATTCATCAGAGGCTCGATGGATTTTTCTTCAAGTCCGTCGACGGCATCGGCCACGCCGCGTTTGACGGCCTCGGCCTGCTGGAAATTGAGTCCCAGGCTTCGCTGCAGAACATCCGTGAACTGGCTGCCCCCGACAGTGATGTCGCGGGTGAATAATGAGCGCGTTCCCTTTACAATATTGACGTTCATCGTTGAAGCTCCGATGTTCAGGAGGGTGACGACTTCGTCTTCGGTCGGATTGTAATTGACCTCGTAGCAGTTCTGGAGAGCAAAGGTGTCGACGTCGATGACAACCGGCGTCTTGCCGGCAAGCTGGATGGCTTGCTTGATATTGTCAATGCGCTCGCGTTTGCACGCGGCGATCAGTACGTGTGTCGAATCAGGCGTTTCGTTCGTGACCTGGTAGTCGAGGCTGACGTCGGCGAGATCATAAGGAATGTGTTCCTCGGCGTGCCAGTCGATAGACTCTTCCAACTCCTCCCGGGTCATTGGCGGCAGCACAATGTTCTTTAATATGACCGAGTGTCCGCTAACGCCCGTGACGACCCGGTCGGCCGTGACCTGGTGGTTGGTGCAGACATTCTGAATAACGTCGGAAACAACGTTCAGCTCCATGATCTGCCCGTCAATGATCGTGTCGCTCGGGAGATTTTCAAAGCCAAGACTGACAAGATTAAGATTGTTAAGCTTGCCCTCAAGCTCGACCATCTTTATCGAACTTGAGCCGATGTCTAAACCGGCAACACTCTTCTTTTTACCGAACATTATTTATTCTTGCTCCTTATGACATCGATGCCGATGTTTCATTTCGAAAAGCTTTCTCGTTTCCCATCCGAATACCGCGGATCTTGAAGTCTGGGGGTATGGTGCCACCTACTTGAAAATCGGAAATACGCGAGGACAACTATTCGAGGTAAAAAACTACGATGTGTCCAAAACCCGCCTTGTTTTCGGATGATCCGACCACGGAACGTGGTCTTTTACGAATCGGGATACTCAAGAAAACTTTGCCGCTTGTGGTGGCGAAAGGTGAGCGACCGAGTAAGTCGCAACAGTTAAAAGTTACAGGAATGCCAAACGTCTGTCAACAGTTTTTTGTTTTGTTTAACGCAGGTTGGAAGAAATTGGTTCAGTATGACGGTTTTTTTGCGGTCAATATGACTTCTAGAAAGATTCCGAGCCGGCAGATAGCAGTCTTGAACGTCTATAAGTATGTACCCTGCAGAAGCTTAGGGGCTGAGCTTTAACTCAAGACGAGCGACCGATTCCCGATGGACCTCGTCTGGCCCATCTGCGATGCGGAGCGATCGCGCATATATCCAGAACTGCGTAAGAGGAAAGTCCTTGGAAACGCCGGCACCGCCGTGGACCTGAATTGCCCGATCTATTACCTCTAAAGCCATTTTTGGCACTACTGTCTTTATCATGGCGATCTCTTTACGAGCGCCCTTACTTCCGACCGTGTCCATCAGCCATGCTGTCTTGAGTACCAGCAGACGCGCCTGGTCAATAGCACATCGAGCGTCCGCTATCCAGCCCCGCACGATTCCCTGCTCAGACACTGCCTTGCCAAATGCAGTACGCTCCTTCGCTCGCTTCCACAACATCTCAAAAGACCGCTCGGCAATGCCGATTAGACGCATACAATGATGAACACGTCCGGGCCCAAGACGCCCCTGCGCGATCTCAAAGCCGCGGCCCTCGCCCAAAAGAATGTTCTCTTTCGGAACACGAACATCCGTAAATGTGATCTCTGCATGACCGTTGGGGGCGTCATCAAATCCAAAAACGTCGAGCATTCGTTCGATCTTTATGCCTGGGGAGTCCATTGGAACCAGTATCATTGAGTGCTGCAAGTGTTTTGAGGCGCCCGGGTCTGATTTGCCCATAAAGATCGACAGCTTACATCGAGCATCGCCCGCGCCGGTCGACCACCATTTTCGACCGTTCAGAATGTATTCACCGCCGGCGCTCTCGATAGTCGAGCGAATATTCGTTGCGTCTGACGAAGCGACGTCTGGTTCCGTCATTGAAAAACACGACCGGATCTCACCTTCAAGCAGCGGCCGCAACCATCGTTCGTTTTGCTCTGCAGTGCCGTAAAGATGCAACACCTCCATATTACCGGTGTCCGGCGCCGAACAATTGAAAACTTCAGAGGCCCAGACCACTCGCCCCATCATCTCGGCAAGAGGCGCAAAGTCCACGTTTGTCAAGCCGGAGATATTGGGCAGGAAAAGGTTCCACAGTCCAGCCCGCCTGGCCTCTCGCTTAAGATCCTCGATCAGCTCCATCGGCTTCCATCGATCACCGGCGTTTATCTCGCGGCTGTACTCCGGTTCGTTCGGATATATATACCGGTCCATGAACGATGAGAGGGGTTCCAGCATTTCGGCGGCTTTTGATGAGTGGTTAAAATCCATTTGCGTATTCTCTATCAGATATCTACGCGGCTCAATAGCCGAATGAAAATTTGCCTGTAACTGGGCCTTGGCGAAAAAACCCTTATTGGGCATAATCTCTCATCATTAGGAAGTAGGCCTGGGGACATGGAGACGCAGCCAATAAGGAATGGTGAAGAAATTGACGCGGGCGCCCTGCGTGATTTTTTACGATCTGAGCTGGGACTAGACAGCAATGAGATCGATGTAGAGCAGTTTCCCGCGGGCAGTTCTAATCTGACGTACCTGGTCCGCATCGGCGCGACGGAGTATGTCCTTCGCCGCCCGCCGTTCGGAAATACGGTCAAGACGGCTCATGACATGGCCCGGGAGTTTAATGTGCTGACAAAACTCTCGACGGTCTATCTGCCCGCGCCTCAGCCACTCATCTATTCAGGCGACACGTCGATCATCGGGTCTGAGTTTTACCTGATGGAACGCAGACACGGCGTCATAATTCGGGGCCGCGTCCCGGACAACGCTGGCGATGCTATACACAGGCTTCAAAGCTCACAAGAGTTTCGGCGATCGGTATGTCGGGGCTTTATCGCCAATCTTGCAAGTCTTCACGCTTTGGATCCACGGGATGCGCATCTCGAAGATCTGGGACGACCCGACGGATACAATCGACGCCAGATCGAGGGGTGGACGAGACGATACTTCGCGGGACGTACGCATGACGTACATGAGCTCGAAGAAGCCATTACATGGCTTCACGATCACATACCCGCTGAATCGCGCGCATGCCTGATCCACAACGATTACAAATTTGACAACATAATGCTGGACCCCGGGGACCTGACGCGGATCACCGCTGTTCTCGACTGGGAAATGGTGACGATCGGCGATCCGTTGATGGATCTCGGCACCACATTGGGCTATTGGATGTCCAGGGACGCGACCGACGACATACTGAATATGCCATTTAACCCGCGTGTCCTGATGGAAAATGTCACCCGGCAAGAACTCGTCGAAATGTATTCGGGAACGATAGGGCAGAAGCTGCCAGACTTGCTGTTCTACTACATCTTCGGCACTTTCAAGATAGCCGTGATCGCTCAGCAGATATATGCGAGGTACGTAAAGGGCTTCACCACGGACCCGCGGTTCTCCAGATTCGACGGTTTTGTACGCCAGCTCGGCCGCATAGCTGCGAGAGCTATTTCAAAAGGATCGATCTAGTCCGCAGCTCCAGCTACTGTGCACTGATCCATGCGTGGCGAAGCCTTACCTGCTTCGCCGTGGCATCTTTCAACTCGACGATCCGCACGGTTGGCACCGCAAACGGGTCAATAGTTACGTCTACTGTTTTCGCAACGCCATTGCTCTTGACGGCCAGCCGCCCGACGTCCGCCACCTTCAGCGTTCGCAGCCATTGCCTGAATTGTGCCCAGGTCGTGACGGGTCGGCCATCGACCGAGACAAGTTTGTCGCCAGTATGAAGTCCGGCTTCACCCCAGGCGGCCCGTGGGTTCGTAATTCTGAGCACGAGCTGGCCGTCGAATGATAGAGGTCCGACTCGCAGATCGACCGCAGGTTTGCCGTCGGAGCCGACTGCGGTTGCCCAGGTGACCTCTGTGCGAAGGCCTATTATGCCGAGGTAACGATCAAAGTCGACCGGTTTTGCCCCGTAAATATGATCACGAAAGAAACTTTTTACCTCGCATCCACAGACATCGGCCAAGGCCTTTTCGATGTCGGCGTTCGTGATACCTCGTTTAAAGTCGAACTTTTCGGAAAGCACCCGCATGACGTCCGTAACATCTTTACGACCATTGGTGACTTCTGGTATCTTAAGATCGAGCATGGTCGAAAGCACTTCCCCGTGGAGATGTGTGCTTGTGGAGTAGTCGCCGAGAAGAATCGGGTGCGAGTCGCCGCGGCTTATAAGTTCGCCTGAAAGGGTAGAGTACCCCGGTGAGGCCAGGTAACGGGCTATGATTGATTCGAGCCGCTGTATTTGAGACCGGGAATCGCGGGGCAGTCCAGCTCGCCTTAGCAGCAGATCTGCGAACATTATGGTGGCACCCTCATTCCACCAGAGAACGCCGGTTGGCTCGGCAAACCGATACCTTAAGCCAACGCGTTCACGCGGGCGCACGTCCATGAGGTTCCAAACATGAATGTATTCATGTGCCACCTGCTCAAACAGATCGCTCAGCTCGAGTGATAGGCCGATGTTTACGGAGGTCAAATGTTCAAGCGCGGCCTGACCTCCCTGCTGAAAGAGAAATACATATCGTGGGTAAGGCGGTCTCCCAAAGGCCTTTATTGACTGGTCGACAAGTTTCTCTATCCCCTCCAGCAGCGGCTGCGGGTCAATTGCTTTCGCGTCAGGTGGCGCCCAAATGACCATGCTGTGCGGGACACCGCCGGCCGTGAATTTCCACTCGCTTAGCTGACCCACCATTACCGGGCTATCGAGTATCAGCTCGGTCGATCCCCTGAAGGTTTTTGAGTCAGATGTAGGTTCGAGGCCGGAGACCGCCTTCCATTCAGAAGGTATATCGAGCGTAAGACTAGACGGACGTGCCTCGCCGCCGAGGACGTACATCAGACAATGAAGATCACCGACCATGCCCCCCGTCGGCGTGAGAAATGGTTTCCAGGCGTCATGGCTGTTTCCCTCCGCGACCGGGGAAAATCTTAATCGGTATTTAACTGTTACCTGGTTATCGACACCATCGATCCGCCAAAGGGGATCGTCCTCGCGCGCGACCGTTAGCGATCTCCCTTTGGACGAGGCGGTGACATTTTCGATAAACCTAAAGTACCGATCGTCGTATTCTGGATGCGCGGCCATTGCGATGCGGGTCACTTTAGGCGCATTGTCGACCCGCATCTCTACATCGATGCCAGTGAGATCGGCTGCATTGATCCTTATGGTATAGCGGACACTGGGCTCGGGGCTGGAAAAAGCTGTGGACGCAGCGATCGGGAACACGAGGAAAATCAACAATAGGCCGTTCAGTTTATTTCGCATATGTGAAATTAGACGGCTGACCAGCCAGGTTTCTTCCATAAAGACATAAATAAAAAAGCTGCAGGGCGCCGGCCTCATCTGCAGCTTTCTAACTTGCTATTTTGGGAAACTAGCTAGCCGCCGTCCGCTCTCGCCAGCTTTGCGTTGGCCCGCCTTCATCTACGCGGTGCATGGTTATCGCGCCCGGTGCGGGGCAGATCAGATAACATAGATTGCAGCCCACACATTCCTTTTCGATAACGTGCGGATAACGCTTTCCGTCGACTTCCTGGAAATCAAAGCTCTGGTGAGCGCCATCCTCACATGCTACGTAGCAAAGGTTACAGCGGATGCAGTTTTCGACATTTACGCGGGCCTTAACATCGTAATTGAGATCGAGATTTCCCCAGTCGGTAACGCGGCTGACGGATTTGCCAACTATGTCATTAACGCTCGCAAAACCTTTTTCCTCAAGATAGTTGTTGAGACCATCGATCATGTCCTCGACTATGCGGTAACCGTAATGCATGACGGCAGTACAGACCTGGACATTGCCGGCACCGAGGAGCATGAACTCGACAGCATCGCGCCAGCTATTTATGCCGCCGATGCCAGAGATCGGAACGTTAAATTCATGATCACGAGCCAGTTCCGATACCATGTTTAATGCGATCGGCTTGACGGCCGTTCCACAATAGCCGCCGTGGGCAGCCATCCCGTTCACATTCGGGTACGGAATGAGGGTGTCGAGATCAACGCCCATGACTGAGTTGATCGTGTTGATCAACGAAACCGCATCGGCACCGCCTTTTTGCGCCGCACGGCCGGGCGGCACGATATGCGCGACGTTCGGAGTGAGCTTAACGATCACCGGCAGGTTCGAGACCTCCTTGACCCACTCAGTGACCATGCATGTGTACTCGGGCACCTGTCCCATGGCCGCTCCCATGCCCCTTTCACTCATTCCATGCGGGCAACCGAAGTTTAACTCGAACCCGTCGGCCCCTGTGTCCTGTGAACGTTTTACGATCTCGTGCCATGCTTCACGCTTTGACTCAACCATCAGCGAGACGATAACAGCATGGTCGGGATACTTTTTTTTGCATTCGTAGATCTCCTTCAGGTTTACCTCCAGCGGTCTGTCGGTGATCAGCTCGATGTTGTTGAGGCCAATGAGGCGCGTCGGTCCCTGGTCCAGACCCGCAAGCCGAGATGAAACATTGGTGATGGGCTCGCCCAGTGTCTTCCACACAGCCCCGCCCCAGCCGGCGTCGAATGCACGCTCGACCATCGACCCCATGTTCGTCGGCGGAGCCGAGGCCAGCCAGAACGGATTTGGCGATTTGATCCCCGCAAAGTTGATTCTTAGATCTGCCATACAGCTTTACGACTTAAGAGCCTCTATTACCATAAATGGTGAACGAGTCGGGATAACGCGGTTCAAGCGAAAACCGGCTGCCGTGAACAAGGCTGAGTATTCCTTTTCCGTACGCTCCAGCCCACCGGGCGAAGTGAGCATCTCGAGGTCGAGGATCTTACTTGGGTGAGGTTCGTTTCCTTCCGGCACGACCATCTCGACGAGAAGCATTGGGCCATCGCCACTCATCGCTCGATGAATGCTCTGCATGATCTTGATAGAACGGTCGTCGTCCCAGTCATGGATGATGTGCTTCATGATATAGCCGTCAGCAGCCGGCACCTCTCGAAAGAAATCGCCGGACGAGGTCTGAACCCGATCCGCCACCCCTTCACGCTGCAGCAAAGCTCCAGCACCTGCGACGACATGATCCAGGTCAAAAAGAATGCCTCTGAGATCAGGGTTAACCTTTAGGATCTGCGAGAGCAGCAATCCATGCCCGCCGGCAATATCCGCGAGCACCTCGATCCCGGAGAAGTCATAAGCCTCAACTATTGCGGGGGCCACACTCCCGCTCATGTCCGTCATCGCTTTGTTAAAGACCTCGGACGCTTCCGGATGTTTCGGTAACCATTCAAAAACTTCTTCGCCATAGGTCTTTTTCCACGCTGTTTCGCCCGTCCTCGCGCTATGCAGCATGTTGCCCCACACGTTGTAGTGCCACGGCTCGGCCATAAAGATGACGGCGTGCCGCATCGAACCCGGCACGTGAGACCGAAGCGGGTCTGACATCTCTGTGTTGCTGAAAGTGCGTGTAGCGGTCTCACGAAAGATGCCTGTGGAGGCAAGACTTCGCAGAATCCGGTATAGCGAAGGCCCGTGGGTACCGGTTTGGTCGGCAAGTTCGTCGACAGACCTCTCGCCTTCAACCAGAAGGTCCGCTACACCCAGTTTCGCGGCTGCCCCTAGTGCCTGTGTCATGATGGCCCCCATCGCCATCTGCAGAATCATGCCTTGGGGGGGTGTTGACCGCGGCTCCTCTGGTTGTGCATGTATTTCCATATCATTTATTTGCTGAACTCGTGTTTATAAGTGTGGGTGAACACGCTTTTCATGAACGATCGCTGACACGTTGGCTCCCGCAAGAGCAATCGTCTCACCGCTCAGGTCCTTATGAATTGCCTGCGCGGCAAGCTTGCCCATCTGGGCCGCATCGACCGCCTCGGCGCCGCCATTTACGCAGTCGCCGCCGGCATAGACTTTTGGGTTCGACGTCTGCATGTTCCCATTGACAGCGACACGGCCCTTATCGTCGACGTCCACGCCCGCGACAGATTCAAAAAAGCCTCGCATTTTTTGTTGCCCGACGGCCTTGATGACCATATCGCACGGGATCTCAAAAAGTTCGAGCGAGCCGTCCGTGCGTTCGCATCTCAGGGTAGTTACATGACCATCCTCGGCGATTATCCCGATCGGAGCTGCCTGCCAAACAAACTCAATGCCGTCCTTCTTTGCAAGCTCGAGCTCATAGTCATATGCCGGCGCATCTTTCTCGCTTCGGCGGTAAACCAGCAGCACGCGAGCCGCGCCGAGACGTTTAGCCTGCGTAACAGCATCGATAGCGGTGTTGCCGGCCCCTATGACCGCGACAGTTGAGCCCAGCGGCACGTCCTTCCAGTCCCGTGACTTTATTTTCTCGATAAAGTGAAGTGCGTCATAAACTCCGTCGGCGTCTTCGCCGGGAATACTCATATGATTCGTCGCGCCCAGACCGGCGCCCATGAAAACCGCATCATGATCTTTCAGCAAAGTATCAAACGAAGTCTCACCCGCATTGGATGAGCCGTTTGCGCCGCCTGTGATCTTTGTATTTGTGCGAAAGTCGACGCCCATTCGCCGGATGCTTGCCACCTCATCGAACGAGACCTTTTGCGACATCTTATATTCGGCCATTCCATATGTATTGAGCCCGCCGGCGAGCGGCTTCTGTTCGTAGACGATCACATCGTAGCCGAGCCGGGCCAGATATGCCGCACACGAGAGACCCGCCGGACCCGAACCCACTATCCCGACCGACTTGCCATTCGGTGTACCTTTCTCGTATATCTGGCGGCCCTTTGCGAATGCGTAGTCGGTGGCATATCTCTGCAGTCTGCCGATCTCGATCGGCTTCTTCAAAAGCGTTTTTTCCACACATGCGCCTTCGCAAAGCACCTCGACCGGGCAGACTCGTGCACAAGTAGCCCCGATCGGATTTGCATCAAATATTACACGGGCAGAGCCCTGCAGATTACCGCTGGCGATCTTTTTGATAAATCCCGGCACGTCAATGTGTGTTGGGCAGGCGTGCATACACGGAGCGTCAAAGCAGTAAAGACATCGATTTGACTCGTGCATCGCCTCAGCATCCGTCAACGGCGGGTTAATGTCCGCAAAGTTCTTCTCGATCTGTGTGACGTCGAGCGCTGTGCAGTAATTATTTCCCATAAAAAGTTTACCGCCGAGGCGCAGAAACGCCGAGTTTTTGATATATCGGGACTCGTCGAATGTTTGGACACCAAATCACGAGACGTTTTCAGTCTCTTCGATCTGCGACTTTCTCGGCGTCTCCGCGCTTCAGCGGTGTGATCAAACTAATCAGCCACGATCTGATCGTACGCATCCGGTCGGCGATCGCGAAAAAACTGCCACGTGTTCCTCACTTCCCTTATCTTGTCCATATCGAGATTCGCGATTACAAGGGCATCCTGATCACGTGGGGCCTCAGCAATGATCTGCCCACGCGGATCGCAGAAATAGCTCTGGCCGTAAAATTCTCCAATGTTCCAGGGGGCCTCGTAGCCCACTCGATTGATAGCTCCTACAAAGTACCCATTTGCCACGGCGTGAGCGGGCTGCTCAAGCTTCCATAGATATTCCGAAAGCCCCGCAACCGTGGCCGATGGATTAAAGATTATCTCCGCACCATTTAAGCCCAGACATCGTGCACCTTCGGGGAAATGCCGGTCATAACAGATATACACACCGATGCGTGCAAACGCTGTGTCGAAGCACGGGTACCCGAGATTTCCGGGCCGAAAATAGAATTTCTCCCAGAAGCCGGGGTTCACATGTGGGATATGCGTTTTGCGGTACTTGCCCAGGTAGGTCCCATCGGCGTCAACAACGGCAGCCGAGTTGTAATAGACGCCCGACATCTCTTCTTCGTATATCGGCACGATCAGCACCATCCCATACTGCTTGGCCACGTCCTGCATTAGCTTGACCGTAGGGCCGTCCGGGATTCGTTCCACCGCCTCGTACCAACGGGTTTCCTGCTCGGCGCAAAAGTATGGCGTGGTAAAGATCTCCTGAAAGCACAGCATCTGCACACCCTGCCGCGCAGCATCCTCTACCATTTTCATCTGGTGATCCAGATTTGCCTGCCTGATCTCTGGGATCGGCGCATCGGTCGGTGCAATATTACGGGCTTGTATCAGGCCCCCTTTAATAATTCTTGACATATAGTTATTTTAGCCGCGATCTACATCCCACGACTTAAACTTCATGTTTCGTGTCATTAGTATAACCCCTGGCTAAATTCTTCGTTTGGCGGAACAGCCTTCATAAGGGCCCAGTGCACTACAAATGCGACACCAAATCCGACAAACCACGCATAGTCATAGAGAGTCCTGAGACTTGGAATTATCAGGCCAATCCACGCAAAAAAGCAACCTAACAGCGTTGCGGCGACGGCGCGCCAGTTCCATCCGGCGTATATGCCATTACTCCGATAAAGATCGGCAAGTTTCAGCCCTTTTCGTCTAACGAGCCAATAGTCGGCTATCAATACGCCTGCGATCGAGCCCAGGCCGCCCGAGTAACCCAGCAGCCACGAAAAGATATAGCCGCTCGGGTCCGCAAGCAGTTTCCATGGCTGCATCAGAATGCCTATTGTCCCCGTTATCAGGCCGCCTGTGCGAAATGATATATAACGCGGAAACGCGTTTGCGAAATCATTCGCCGGTGAAACAACGTTCGCCGCGATGTTTACCGAGAGTGTGGCCACGACGATAGTAAACATGGATATCGCCACGATGACGGGCTGCGAAAACTGCGCGACGAGCTTCACCGGATCCCACGCATCAGCCGGGTTCATCTGTGGAAAAACAATGACCGCTGCCGAGGTGATCAAAATGCCCATTGCCGCAAATACCGTCATTGTTGTGGGCAACGCCACGGTCTGGCCGATGACCTGTTCGCGTTGACTCTTTCCAAACCTGGTAAAGTCCGGCATGTTGAGGCTCAGTGTCGCCCAGAACCCGATCATCGCCGTAAGACTTGGGACAAATATCGGCCAGAACTCACCCAAGGTCCGGAACTTCCCGGGTTCATTCAACAAAAATCCCACACCGTTCGCCTGGTACAAGATCCACGCAAGCAGCAGAGCGGTCATAACGAGTACGTAGGGTGCGGCCCAGTTCTCAACCATTCGCAGCAGGTCCATACCTTTGTAGATGATGGCGATATTCATCGCCCAAAACAGCAGGAACGAGATCCATTCTGTCGGGGTGTGGGCGCCGATCGCCGGCCCGAGTAATGTTGCCCAACCCGGGACAAAAGCGGCAAAAAAAGTCTGCAGCGCCTGTCCGCCGATCCACGCTTGTATTCCAAACCAACCGCATGCCACAATGGCCCGCATCAACGCCGGCAAATTTGAACCGATGGTGCCGTAAGCCGCACGAGCAAAAACCGGAAATGGTATGCCGTACTTGGTACCGGGATGCGAATTGAGCAGGATCGGAGCAAGCACGATCGTGTTGCCGAGCATGATGGTTAACAAGGCCTGCCACCAGTTCATGCCGGCGGATATGAGCCCCGACGCCATCATATAGGTGGGTATGCAGTGCGCCATGGATATCCACAGCGCCGCGTAGTTGTATGTTGTCCAATTCCGGTTCGCAACCGGCACTGGTGCCAAGTCCTCGTTGTAGAGAGGCGAGCTCTCGATCTCATTAAAAACATGCGGCTGCAGCTCGACCCGCCCATCGTCATGTTGATGTATTTCGCTCATAGATTCAGCCATATGCGATCAAAAGGCGCGACAGTAAGATCGATCTTATTAGACGTCAACAAATCGATTGACCGCCGCAACTACTTTGCCCACAACCTCGCGATCTGTTGGAAAATAGTGCGTTCCGCTCGGAAGCAGTACCAGATGCGCTCCCGGGATCACAGAGGCAAGCAGACGCCCCTCCTCGGAGCTGACAGCCAGATCGTTCTGGCAGTGAATCACGAGCGTCGGAACATTCACTTGCCGGAACATGTCTCGTCCATCGCCTCTGGCGTGGCATGACCGGTGATCGGGCCACTCCCATTCCATCTCAAGGTGTGTAAAGTGTCCGAGCACCCTGACCAACAATGGCCCCTTGCCAATACCGAATAAGCCAGTCGCACACCATCGGCCGCCGTGCAAAAGCGGATGTCCTGATGCACCGCATCAACCGAGTTGTTTTCAGCCGAATCGCCGGCAAGGAAAACAGTTGGATTCTCGCTTCCGCTGGCCGAGACCAGCCTCGATCCGTCTTCAAGACAAAAATTCATCGTCTCGTCGGAGTAGTCCCGCCTGCATTTGGGGCAGCGTTTCATAACGTCGGCTTACAACTGCTGTTAGCGATGATTTGGCAACAGAAAAAGATCCGTCATCACAGTCTTATCACTGCGGGGGCAGATTCATCCGCTGCAAAAGATCCGCGAACCGCGGGTCGCCGTGCAGAGGCTCGAAGGGAGGACCCCAGCTCGTATACGACAATGCGCCGCTACGGGCTTGAAGGTCCTTCTCTAACCATGCGAATGCCTTGTCCTTTTCGCCGAGTCCCGCGTACACAGCAGCGAAGTCTTGTCCTAGCGCTTCCCGTTTAGCGTATTTCCCCTCCATCTCTTTGATGATGGCAAATGCTTCGTCGCGCTTTCCGGTAATGGCGTATATGTAGCCCAGAGTACCG
>JBHENG010000041.1:0-6221 GCA_046262195.1 Pyrinomonadaceae bacterium
GCGTTTTTGGCTGGGCAGACTCAACTTCCCTATCGGCGTTTCGATAGTCATTGTGGCCAAAAAGTTCTGAACCGTTAGAAGCCCTGTATTTCGCTAGTTCCCGCATTTTTCCTGCTGCAGCGACGCTATCAGTGGCACACTGCTTGCGATAGATACCGGCAAGCACGGGTCGTGGGAAACATCGCTAAGATGTCGGCCTGTGCTGATAAAGATCGAGGGGTTCATGAGGGACATCATGAAAAATGTAGAGAGAGGCTATACAGGATCACCGGGAGGAATGACGTACGGCGAGGAGCGCGCTGCCACCGTACCCACAACGGCAGGCAGCAGTTTTTCGGTTCTCGCAATAGTTCTTTAGGAATGGCAGATTTATGCGCAGGTATTGATCTGCGTTAACCAGAAAAGATCAAGGGGTGGAAAAGGCTGTGTTTATATAACACGGCCTTTTCTTGTGGCTGATGACGGGTGCGATGCATGCAACTGTATTTTTATGGCGGAAACGTCTAAATTATTATGTTTGCCGCTGGTATCACGATGAACCCAACACCAATAAAGCAACAACCTAACTCGCGGACCGGCACTGCTCCCGAATTGTCGCTCTTTCTGCCCGTCCTGGACGAAGAGGACAATCTCAGGCCGATGCACGCCAAGATACAGGCTGCCCTCGACGCGCTTGGCAAAACGGCAGAGGTGATCTACGTAGACGATGGCTCGACGGACAAGAGCCTTTCAATACTGAGAGAGATCGCGGCCTCGGACGATAGGGTGCGCGTCATTTCGCTGAGAAGGAATTACGGCCAGACTGCTGCAATGTCGGCCGGCATCGACGCCGCCATAGGCGACATCCTGATACCGATGGATGCCGATCTGCAGAATGATCCGGCCGACATTGCGCGGCTGTTGAGTAAGCTTGACGAGGGTTATGACGTGGTCTCGGGCTGGCGAAAAAACCGGCAGGACAAGCTCCTCTCGCGAAAGATACCGTCACAGATAGCGAACCGGATCATTTCCTGGATAGGCGGTGTTCCGCTGCACGATTACGGCTGCTCTCTAAAAGCCTATCGCCGGGACGTGATCCAGGACGTGCGGCTCTATGGCGAGATGCACCGTTTTATCCCCATCTATGCGAGCTGGGCGGGTGCCCGCGTGGCCGAGATACCGGTCGACCATCACGCCCGCACGATGGGCAAATCCAAATACGGCATCTCGCGGACGATAAAGGTGGTTTTCGACCTGATCACGATCAAGTTCATGGCCGAGTACCATACAAAACCGCTGTATGTTTTTGGCGGATTCGGATTGATCGCTTTCTTAATTTCGATCCTGGCGGGCGTATGGGCCGTTTTTCTGAAAATATTCTGGGGCACGTCATTTATTCTCACGCCGCTGCCGATAATCGCCGTCGTAATGCTGGCCATATCAGTACAGTTCTTTCTGATGGGCCTGCTCGCGGAGCTCCTGGTGCGTACCTATCATGAGTCGCAGGATAAGGCGATCTATGCGGTGCGGGAGAAGATCGGATTCGACGAATGAGCGCCTGCCATCGACCACTGGCCACTTTTCTATGTGCGGTATAGCAGGTTGGATCAACCTTAAACAATCCGAATCGGCATCCGAACAGCGCGAGGCCGTGCTGCATTCCATGTGCGACACGATCGCGCATCGCGGGCCCGATTCGGAAGGGTTGTGGCTCGACGGTGATGTCGCGCTCGGAATGCGCCGTCTGTCGATCATCGACTTGCATACGGGAGACCAGCCGGTTTACAGCGAAGACAAGAGCATCGTCGTAATGATGAACGGTGAGCTCTACAACTATCGCGAGGTTAAGGCCGATCTCGAAAAGCGAGGGCATAAGTTCGTCACACAGACGGATACCGAGATCGTCCCTCATCTCTATCAGGAATACGGCGACGATTTTGTCGATCATATTAACGGGATGTTCGCGATCTCTTTGTGGGACACGCGGCGTAAGCGGCTCGTTCTGGCCCGCGACCGATATGGCGAAAAGCCGCTGTATTACGGCGTTTTCGACGATAAGCTGATATACGGCTCCGAACCGAAAGCGTTGACCGCACACCCATCTGTTACTGCCGAGCTGGACCTTAACGCACTGCGTCATTATCTATCGTTCGATTACGTACCCGCCCCGGGTTCGATATACAAGGGCATCAGCAAGCTGCCGTCGGCGCACATAGTGACGGTCGAGAATGGCGTCGTGAACAGCCGCCGCTATTGGAACCTCACTTTTGCAAAAAACGGCAATATGCCAACGCTTGAAAGCGCGGCCTCGCGCCTCAGAGAGCTGTTGTCGGACGCGGTGAGAATGCGCCTCGTTGCGGATGTCCCGCTCGGGGTCCTGCTTTCCGGGGGCGTCGACTCCTCTGCAGTTGCGGCGTTTGCCGCCCGTCACGCTACCGATACCGTTAAAACTTTTTCGATCGGCTTTGCGGAAGACTCGTTTGACGAGACCAGGTACGCGCGGCAGGTCGCGGCCCATCTCGGCACGGACCATTACGAAGAAATGCTTAGCGCCGAAAAGGCGGGCGACCTGATCAGCGAGATCGGGTCGTGGCTGGACGAGCCTGTTTCGGACGCTTCTCTGATACCGACCTATCTTTTGGCCAGGTTCGTACGAAAGCACGTGACCGTCGCCCTGGGCGGTGACGGCGGTGATGAGATATTCGCGGGTTACCCAATGTACTTCGCTCACAAAGTGGCGGGAGCATATGGCGCAATTCCGGCTGTTGTGCGGTCGCGGCTGATCGAGCCCGTCGTCGCCCGGCTGCCGGTGTCAAATAAGAACCTCTCGTTCGATTACCGCGCAAAGCGATTTGTTAAATCGGCTGGATTTGACACCGTGAGGCGTCACCACTCGTGGTTCGGGTCCTTTTCGATCGATGACCAGGGGTCTCTGCTCACCGAGAATGTTCTGACCGGCGGATCGGGCGATATCTATGCCGGTGCCCGCGACCTGCTTGATATCTGTAATGCCGAGAGCGAGATCGAGCGGATGCAGTACCTCGACATTAACCTCTACATGGCCGAGGACATCCTGACCAAAGTAGATCGTGCCTCAATGGCCGTTTCGCTGGAGACACGTGCGCCATTTCTCGATCCACGCATCGGTGAATTTGCGGCCTCGCTGCCGCTCAATTACAAGCTGCGCGGGCGAAAGGGCAAATACATCCTCAAACGTTCTCTGGACGGCCTGCTCCCGCGCGAGATCCTGACGCGGTCCAAAAAGGGTTTTGGCATACCGATAGCAGCGTGGTTAAAGGGGCGGCTCAACCCACTCATGCACGATCTGCTCGACGAAAAGCGACTTAGAGAGCAGGGACTTTTTGAGCCCGCATATGTACGCACTTTAATTGCCGAGCATGAAAAGGGCCTCGCGAGCCACCACAAAGAGTTGTCGACCCTGCTTGTTTTTCAGCTCTGGTATGACCGCTTTCTAAAGCGTTGACCTGCGGCCCTTAGAGCACGGTGGTAATATCAGTTATCATCCATTTATGGCATCACTTTATCCTGATATAGAACCGTTCGACTCGGGCATGCTTGCTGTTTCGGACCTCCACACGATCTATTATGAACGCGTGGGAAACCCAGAGGGGATCCCGGTTGTGTTTCTACACGGCGGTCCTGGCGGCGGCCTGATTCCGATGTACCGGCAGTTTTTCGATCCACAGGCCTATCACGTCGTTTTGTTTGATCAGCGGGGTTCGGGCAAATCGACACCTCACGCCGACCTGCGGGAGAACACGACGTGGGACCTGATCAATGATATCGAAACGCTAAGGGAGAAATTTGGTATCGACAAGTGGCACGTTTTTGGCGGCTCGTGGGGCAGCACTCTCAGCCTCGCATATGCCGAATCTCACCCCGATTGCTGTCTTGCATTGATACTAAGGGGCATATTCCTGACACGCAAAAGAGAGCTCCAGTGGTTTTACCAGTATGGTGCGTCCGAGATATTTCCGGATTTCTGGGAACGATACCGCGATGAGATACCCGAGGCGGAACGCGGCGATTTTATAACTGCCTATCATAAGCGGCTTACGAGCGAGGACGAATCGGTCCGGCTGTCCGCCGCCCGCGCCTGGAGCGTCTGGGAAGGGTCGACGTCAAAGCTGTACCCGGACCAGGACCTGATGGACCACTGGGAGGGCGCGCATGAGGCTCTGAGTCTCGCCAGGATCGAATGTCATTATTTTATGAACAACTCGTTTTTCCCGAGCGAGAACTACCTGATCGAGAATGTGGAAAAGATCCGGCATATTCCGACCGTCATCGTCCAGGGCCGCTATGACGTGGTTTGTCCGATAACCTCTGCCTGGGAGCTGCACAAGGCAATGCCGGAGGCGGAGTTCGTCGTCGTTCCGGATGCGGGACACTCGGTTTCGGAAAAGGGCATCACGTCGGCATTGGTCGAGGCGATGGACAGGTTCAAGGCAGCCGGCCCAGAATTTACACCGGTTTTGGGGCAAATAGCGGTATTATGAGACTCTAGTCATTTTTATTGAGGACAATGATATGAATTTTGGTTCAACAGAGATCATCCTGATCGTAGCGGTATTATTCCTGCTCTTTGGCGCCACGCGATTGCCGCAGCTTGCTAAATCGCTGGGGCAGACACGTAAAGCATTTAAGGACGGACTGCGTGAGGCCGAGGAAGAGGAAAAGGCCGAACAGCAAAAGATCGGCTCACGAACGGCGCCGCCGCAGGTGTCGGCGGTGAGCGATGAGGTGCTCGAAGAGGAAATGCGGCGACGGGCTGAAGCGAGGGTCGAGCAATAGAAGAATGAAAGTTAAGGTGATCGTCCACCAGGCCGAGGAAGGGGGATATTGGGCTGAAGTGCCGTCTATTCCCGGCTGTGCAACTCAGGGTGACTCTTTTGAAGAGTTGCTTGAAAGCCTCTATGAAGCTGTTGAGGGGTGCCTTTGCGCGATCAGTTGTAATTAACCCTTCTCCCCCGTAACCAGCGTCGCCTTTACTGAAAATCTAAACGTCAGCGATGCATCTTCGTCGTCGATCAACTGAGCGAGCTTTTTATTGGCTCGCTCTTTTTCGTCATCATCGAGTGTTTCGAGCCATGCGGGCATCAGGAAATCTGAGACGAGCGGCGAGGAGATGAATTCGGCCGCATTCTCGTACTCAAATATCTCCGCGGCGGTCTGAGTATTTATGTTTACCATTCCAGAATCCTTGGCGAGCTCCTCGAGGCGTGAAACGGTTGGTAGCTCGGATATCAATTTCTCCACCACACCGCCGCCGTCGGCAAGATCTTCGTCAAACAGAGCTTCCCACAGCATCGAGAACACTTCACCAAAGCTGCCTGCCGAGGGCATGAAGACGGCGATGTCACCGCCGGTTCGCGCGACCCTTATCGTATTCAGCATAAAATGCTCGATCTCGTTCGGCCGTACAAAACTGGCATCGGCCAGGACAGCATCGAACGCGTCATCTTCAAACCTGATCGTAGAAAAATCTACAGGCGACCCGATCGCGGCCGCCTTGTCGCGGGCAATCGTGAGAATGTCCTCGTTCTCGCAGCTTGCAAATACGTCCGTTTTTTGGCCGAAACGTTCGTGGATAGCAAGCGCGTGACCGCCCGTGCCGGCATTGATGTAAAGCATATTGTCCGAGTCCCGCAGGTCCATATGCTTGTCCACGAGGTCCGTAAACCGTCGCGTCCACTCGTCCGCGATGTAAAGGTCCCGCAAAAAAGCGAGCTCCTTTTGAGTCTTGCTCATACATTCATTTAATCGCATTGGTCAACGCAAGTTCAACCAAATGCCGTCATCGATATTTACGAGCGCTCGATACAGGAAAACAATGTGATCTCGAGAGTTGGAAAAGAAGGCGAGCTGAAAGGGGTGTCTGTATTCCTTGCGTCCGAGGCGTCAGTTATGTGACAGGACAGACGATCGTCGTTGATGGCGGTATGACGGTTTAGTTAATTCAGGCCTGCTGACGCGGCCTTAAGAGCATCGATAACCCGACCGCTATCGCAAGCAATACAAAACTGCCAAGGTAGATATACACCGGAGCAACGACGAAGATCAGAGCCGCCGTTGACGACGTGTCCTGCGCGATCCCGCCATTGCCGCCGCCCTCGCCGGTGGTCATCCCACCGGTGCCTCCGACGCCGTGTCTGGGTTGCCTCCTGCCACCACCACCTCCGCCTCCTCCGGTCGTGATCCCACCCGTGCCACCGACGCCG
>JBHENG010000041.1:6231-7090 GCA_046262195.1 Pyrinomonadaceae bacterium
CCCGCCATAGGCGAATATCGTAAACGCGCACATCAAAACGGAAATCGCGGCTGAGATAAGCCATACGTTCTCAACCTGCATAAACTTATGGATAAGGTACACGGCAGCGTAAAAGCAGACGTAGGGCGACACAGCCCAACAGATAAAAAGCAGGGTTCCCAAGTCAAAACCCGATGCCGCCTGCACCATGCTGTACGTAGTAACGCCCGCGGCGAGCGCCAGTAACGCGAGCGTAATTATCCCGGCTGTATTTGTTTTCATTTCGGTATGAAGGCGATGCCTACTTTACGTTAGGCGGGTGCATGGCCTTTGTACGAACAGCGATACCCTCGTCGGCGACAATAAAGATCTTTCGCGCGTCATATGATGAGGTATTAGCGGGCTGGTAGGCAAGCAGGAACCGGTTTTTTCGAAGCTCGTCGCAGATGGATTTTGCGGCCGCTTGGGCTTCATCGAATGGGAAGACCCTGCCGCCCGTTTCCTCGGCCAGCCGAGTAACGACGGCCGACGCCTTTGGCTGGTCGCGACGGTATGCTCCGCCGGTTCGATCGGGTATCTGAAGCCCATAGACCGTTACGTTCTGGCTCTGAAGCTCACTGAGGATCTTGTCGAATGATGTTTTGCTGCCCCGATCGAGGCCGTCACCGATGACGACAACGGCAGTCTTGCGGGTGCCCGGCATCAGCGGTAAGAGAACCTCTTTTAAAGAAATATCTATCGCGTCAAACAGATAGGGGTTTCCCTTTTTTCGAAAGGTGGCAAGCGAAGCCTCGAGTTTTTTCGCGTCGTCGGTCCACTCCTGGATGATCTCGGCCTTTTCATCGTACGCGATGACAAAAAGCTGGTCGCCGTCAAAGAT
>JBHENG010000041.1:7100-22235 GCA_046262195.1 Pyrinomonadaceae bacterium
GCGTAAGAGAGTTGTCGACAAGCAGAACGAGGCGCGCCGGACTGGGGTCGAGGCTGAAGTTTTTGATCTTTTGCTCGATGCCGTTCTCGTAAAGAAAAAGATTCTCGACCCTGATCGGATCCTTTTTTTTGTCCTCGCGAAATGCGGTGACGGAGATAACGGTACCTTCCGCATCCCCGGCGCGAGCGCTTCGGCGCGATTGTGCGAACGTTGAGGTTGTAAGACAGAGGCTAAAGGCCAACAAAAATAAAACTGAACGGCGGCCTCTAATCATCTTTGGCAGGTTTGGAAACAGTCTCCTTCGGCGGTGCCGGTTTACTATCGTCTTTGGTGTTTGATGCAGTATCTGCTGAAGCAGTTGATTCGGCCGCAGAAGTTTTCTCGGCCGGGGCGGCATTCTTATTGCCCGCGTAGTCGGTTACGTACCAGCCGGCACCCTTGAATTGAAATCCTGAAAGCGACCATTGTTTCTCAAGGCGCCCATGACACTTTTCGCAGGTGGTCAAGGGCGCGTCAGAAACGCTCTGCCGCTTTTCTACATGGATGCCGCACTGCTGACATTTGTATTCGTAAATAGGCATTTATCCCTTTGTGGCTGTCTGTCTCTCGACCGAATGCTGTTGCTCGGACAAAAACCTCTCCGCATCGATAGCTGCCATGCACCCCGTCCCGGCCGCCGTAACGGCTTGACGGTAATAGGCGTCCTGTGCGTCGCCGCAGGCAAACACGCCCGCGATATTTGTCCGCATCGACTTACCCTCGGTTTTGAGGTATCCCACCTCGTCCATATCAAGAACATCCTTAAACAGGGCCGTGTTCGGCTGATGGCCGATCGCGATAAAGACGCCCTGGGTAAGGAAATTGTACGTCTCTTCCTTTTCCCGGTCATAGAGCGTGACGCTTTCGACACCCGTTTCCTTGCTGCCGTGAATTTCCTTTACCTCTGTGTTCCAGAGGATGTCGATCTTTTCGTGGGCCTTGACACGGTCCTGCATGATCTTTGAAGCGCGAAACTCGTCGCGGCGGTGGATCAGGGTCACGCTGGAAGCAAACTTGGTCAGGAAAAGGGCTTCTTCCATTGCAGTATCGCCGCCGCCGACAACCGTTACGTGGCGTTCACGAAAGAAAAAGCCGTCGCACGTCGCACATGCCGATACACCGTTGCCGCCGAGCCCCTCGGGCACAGGCGCCTCACCCGGTATGCCCAGCCACTTTGCGGATGCACCGGTCGAGATGATCAGCGTGTCGGCCTTTATCACGCTCGAGATCTCGGCGCTGTCCTCGCTCTCTTTGCCGTAAAGCGTGAAGGGATGCTGCGACAGATCAACTCTATCGACCCATGTATTAATGATCTCGGTCCCGAAACGCAGTGCCTGCTCACGAAACTCGTCCATTAGGATCGGTCCCATGATCCCCTTCGAAAAGCCCGGATAATTCTCCACATCAGTGGTTATGGTCAGCTGCCCGCCGGGCTGCGGACCGTCGATAACGAGCGGCTCGAGCTGGGCACGACCGGCGTACACCGCGGCAGTCAGGCCCGCGGGACCTGAGCCGAGGATAACCACTTTTTTGTGAATCTCATTCTGGGTCATTGATAGGTTGAGCCCAATGAAATGCTTTGAAATTACTCTCTTGCACTATAGTATAACTATCGTCTAACAGGTTCGTCTAATAGGTCGGCGATGAGCCAATTCCCCGAAATTCATACTTCCCAAAGACGCTGCGCGGAGCAGATTCTTTTTCATCGGGCGAGTCGTTCGTGATAGACTGTCATCCGTATTTTACGAAGCGAAAACACTGCTAGTTATTGCTGATGTCCACCATCCAACCTCATTTTGAGGAAAAGCGGTTTGCTCTCAGAATGGCCCTTCGTTTGCCGGTCGTGGTGTCGGGCCGGACCGAGGATGGAGCAACGTGGAGTGAACCGACGGAAACGGACGATATCTCAACACTCGGCGCCCTATTCCAACTCAACCAGCCCGTAAAAAAAGGTGACAGCCTTTACATAAGATCGCACCGGCCAAACGGCGTGCCCGTCGAGGTAAAAGCGCAGGTAGTCCGCATCTTGCCGGCCAGCTACGGTGCCTTTCGCATCGGTGTCGCGATCGAAGAATCGAAAGAAAGCTGGATGCGTCTTTTCGTCGCGTGGGTCGCTGACGATAACGTCGCCGAGGGAGTCATCGAGTAAAAGGTTAAAAAGTGGAAAGGTGGTTTAAAAGTGGAAAAGTGAAAGGGTGTAAAAGTGGAGGTCGTGCGATAACGCTGGTCACTGCTCATTTCGCCTTTTTCACTTTTAGTCTTTTTCACTTTTAAACTTTTTCACTTTTGCACCTTTTTACGCTTTTTCACCCTTTCACTTTTAACTTTTATGTTCGAAACCATCACTGTCGAGAGACGCGGCAAGGTCGCGGTATTGACCATCAATCGCCCCGACAAGCTCAATGCTCTAAACAGCCAGGTCCATCGCGAAGGGGTTGCGGCTCTCGAAGAGTTGCGCGCGGACGACACCGTTCGGGTGTTGGTTATCACCGGGGCCGGCGAGAAGGCATTTATAGCGGGTGCGGACATAAGCGAATTTGAGGGCCAGACCCCGGTGACCCAGCGCGATAAGTTTCACGAAACCACGCTTTTTAACAGCATCGATTCGTTTCCGAAACCCGTCATCGCCATGGTAAATGGCTTTTGCCTCGGCGGCGGTAACGAGCTCGCAATGGCGTGCGATCTGCGCATGGCGAGCGACAATGCTCGCTTTTCTCAGCCCGAGATCAACCTCGGCATAATGTGCGGCGGCGGCGGCAGCCAGCGGCTCACGCGCCTTATCGGCGAAGGCCGCTCTATGGAAATGGTGCTGACCGGCGACATGATCGATGCCGACACAGCGCATCGGTTTGGGCTGGTGAACCACGTTTATCCCGCAGCCGAGCTCGAGGCAAAAACGATGGAGCTTGCGGAGAAGATCGCCGAGAAAGCTCCGATCGCACTTCAGCTTTCAAAGGAGGCCGTCAAATTTGCCTCGCGATCGAACCTCGACGAAGGGCTGCGTCGCGAGGTGGATCTTTTCGCTATCTGCTTTTCGACCGAGGACAAGCACGAGGGGGTTTCGGCCTTTCTCGAAAAACGAAAGCCGGTTTTCAAAGGGCGATAACCTGAACAACCGTTTTAGATTATTTTAAACAATATTAATTTACTGTAATATGTCGCCCAATAAGGATTTCTATTAGTAGGGGCTAGGTTACGCCTCGCAGTGGGGCTTCTTATTTCGTGTGGGGGATAAGAGGCCCCACGTCCTTTTTAAATTACGAACAACCAATTCGTACGCGACGTTGCCCCCTGAGATCTTGATCGAGTAGGCACTTCGCTTGACGCTTCGAACCATTTTCGTTAACTTTGAAAGTTCCCGCATTTTGCATTTCACTTTGCACTCTGCGTTGAAAACAATGGGGACGTAGCTCAGCTGGGAGAGCGCATGAATGGCATTCATGAGGTCAGGGGTTCGATCCCCCTCGTCTCCACCATCAAGATACAAAAGGCGTCCGAGCGACGCCATTTTTATTTACATCGCGGTCCTTGCCGTCCCTCATCCAACCTACGCTTTTAGAGGTAACTGAAGCTGGAACAAAATATTGACAACTGCGTGAAAGAGGTTCATAACACGTGTATCAAGACTCTTTCCTCCACTGCCATGTTAAATAAACTTGCCTTTTTCATATTGTTGCTGGCCCTCGGCAGCGCCGCCGCGTTTTCACAGATCTCAAGCGCTGAGAGCGGCGCTTGTAATCCAAAGACAGCGCAGATGCTGGTGGAGCAGCAGGTGCTGGAGAGCAAATCCGTGGTCGAACGCCCGAAGCGGATCAAAATTCTTCTTCGCTCGGCTGATTTCCTGTGGCCGCTGGACCGCGTGACGGCAAGGTCGTATTTTATTGAGGCGTTTAAAACGGCCGGGGAACATTTTGCCGAAAAAGGATTTGAGAGAAAGACGATCGGCGACGATCCGAGCTCGTTCGCGATGCTGCCGGATCAGCGCATCGAGGTGATCAGGGCCGTTGCCAAACGGGATGGGGAACTCGCAAAGAAGTTCTTGGAGCAGGTGCTCGCGGAATATGAAAAGACCAAAGCAGGTCGCGGCGATTTAGATAGTAACCGCGAGCAAGGCGATCTGCTGTCGCTGGCTGCCGAAAGCGTTAATACAAATCCAGAATTCGCCAAAACTTTGTTTCGCAGCATGATGCGTTATCCCCCGAGCCAAAACTGGTTTTTTTCGCTTTATGCGGCCGCGCGGAGCGACCAGAAATTTGCAGATGCGATGTATTCGGAGGCGCTGCAGAACTACCGCGGCGAGACACCCGTAAAGCTCCTTTATCTTTCCGGCTATCCGTTCGGCAATATGTCGTCGTTCGGAATCGGCCGCACCCGCTATTCGGCGTATGTGCCTGAGGGTTTTGTCCCGAATCCGGCGCTGCAGAGATCGTTTCTCGATCTTTTCTTTGCCCGTGTCGGTTCGTTCTCGATGAATGTGGACGAAACGACCCTGGTGGCGGACAAGGGTGACTCGGCCCCGGCGATCTACATGGTGAGTGCCATGGCCGACATTGAGCCCGTTATCGTGACACGCTTTCCTGAGCTGCTGCAGCGCTTTTCCGTGGCTCGTTCGCAGGCCAGTGCATTGCTGACCGAAGATATGCGAAAGGAGATGACAGATCAGCAAACACGTGCCTCTGAACAAGTTGCGACTTTTGAGGACACTATCAAGGCACTGGAAGAGGCAGAGACCGAGAAGAGGCTGACGGATTTCATGATCTTGCGAGTCCTATTCAACCGCCGCCTGAAAAATGACGAGCAATTTAAAAAGTTTGAGCCGTGGCTCGCAAAGATCAAGGAAGAAAAGCCTCGCGAGGACACCAGCAGCTACTTTTGGTATCTGCGTTCCGAACTTGCCATCAAGGAAGATCGCATCTCAGAGGCCGAGAAAATGATAGCCAAGATCCCGGAGCTCGACCATCGCTCTCTGCTGATGTTTGAGATAGCAAAGAAGCAGTTGGGCAGTTCAAACGACCCGGGTGGGGCTTTTGACACGCTCAACCGCGTTTCGAAAGTGACTCACATGTCGCCAAACTCTGTGGCAAAGGTCCAGGTTTTGTTCGGCCTTGTGGAGTATTATGACCGCATCAATCATTCGGTCGCTCTCGACGAGCTTGGCGAAACTATCAGGGTCATCAACCAATTAGAAGGCGCTGACATTCTCCAAAACTGGATATTCAGACAGATCCGCGGTAAGGAATTTGGTTTTTCCAGCAGTTACTCGCTGCCCGGCAAAAATCTCGAAGGGACCTTTTCTGACGTGGGTAAGAAAGATTTCGAGCTTGGGCTGGCTAATGCGCTCGCTCTAAATGACAAATACTACCGGACGCTGGCGGTCATTTCTGTCGCTGGCAATTGTGTCCAGATAAAACAACCACCACCCGTTAAAAAGAGCAAGTAACAGGGCCTCATTGCGAGTTCCTAAACAGCTGATCAAAGCCGCTAGTTCGTCACTTGGTCGGCGTATCGGAGACTGTGAAAAAATCGCCGGTACCGCTGTTAGTTCTAAGCATCCGCATAACCTCATCAAATCCGAAGGGACGTGCCCCGCGACGGCCGAATACGGCGATCTGGTTACCGCTTTCGTCCGCGGCGCGGTCGCGGTCAAGCCCTTTTGAGATGCCGATGGCCTCGCCCTTTGTCTTAAAGGTCGCGATCAGCCGCGGCTCGGGCCTTGGGCTGAAGCCGGCGTAATTAGGCATTGTTTCCGGGTCGGTGAGCTGCAGTATCTTTAGACCGTTTCGGCCGTCGGCGACATAGGCGTAAAGGCTTGCGTTCGTCATCGCTACCTTTACAGAATGGGTGTCGTTCAGCGTGCCCTCGGCGTTGTACGTCTGATCGAGTCTCGGCTGCTCGGGCCGCTCGACATCGATAATTGCAACACCCTCCTCGCCATTGGCGACATAGGCACAGGTTCGAGCCACGTAAACATCATGGGCATGCTTGAGCGGGACCGTGGCGCCGGTCACGCGGGTGGCGATGCCTTTTGTTTGAAGCTCCTTGATGTCAAGAACGTGCATTCCAGCCTGGTCGACGACAAAGGCATAGAGGAACTGAACGGCAACGGCCCTGGGGTGGTCGAACTGCACTCGCGTCAGCACCCTTGGCTGCAGCGGCACGTTAAGGTCGATCACCACCAGCTCCCGGTCGGTCGTTACATAAGCGAGATTTCCGGCGAGGGTAATATTATTTGCGCCTGTCAGGGCTCCGTCCGGATTATACGTCAACGAACGGCTAAGAAAGTTGTTTTGCGGATCGCCATCGAGGAGCGTTGCCGTGTTGACCAGTATCAATCCCTCAAATTTGTCCGCAACGTAAAGATAAGCGTACAGGGGGTGTATCGGCCCTTCTTCGTTGACGGCCGGTGCCGGCTTGCCGGCTTTTGCGGCCTCGGCGTTGAGCCTCAATGCCTCCTCCGGTGGGACCTGTTTGAATGTGACGTCCGCGTTCTGAACGGTCCGCCAACGCGCCGGATCGACCGCGAGTGTCGACGGAGCGGCCACGGCCGTCGCGTATTTGGTCGAGACGTAGAATTTTTGTCCGAGCGGCGAAACAGGTGCGGTAACAATACGCTCGGAGAAGCCCTTGTGATCGATCTGTGCAATGTCGTACACACGCAGTCCACCTTTGCCGGCGGCCGCGTACGCGTACTCGCCCCGCACCTGGACTTGCAGGACCTCAGGTTTGCCCTTGTTCTCGTAAAACTCTTTTAGCTCGCGTCCGCCTTTTACGAAATCGTCGAAATTGTCTTTATAGGCCAGCTTGTGCAGATTGCTGCCGTAAACCGCCTGTGGCTCTGTGTGTTCGGTGACGGCGACGGCCTCGAGCGCGTGTGTGCCGGCAACATAGACGTACCGGCCCATGAAATTAACAAAATTGGTGCCCTGCAGCATCACCTGCGCCAGCCAGGCGTTGTTGTCCTTATTTTTGGACACGTGACAGTCGGAGCAGGTCTGAGTTTCCTTGCCGCGCACGGTGTGCGGCACATGGGTATTAAAGGCCTGGCCGTTAAACCCCTCAGCCGAGAGCGTCTGCTGCTGGTGGTAGATCCATTCACGGTTCTGGTTCCGCGAGCTGACGAGAACGGCGGAGCTCGATCGGACCGGAGCGACCTTGTGCCCGGTCACGGTGCCGTCCTTGCCGAGCATAAAGATATCGTCGCGTATGACCTGATAATTGTAGGACGTAAAGTTGCGCGAATCGCCGCCCTCATTGTGACGGTTCGGCATCTTGCGGTTCGCCTCCATGCTCAGGTGGCAGCCAAAGCAGCTCGTCACCCATGACGTGTGGCAGGCATAACAGGTCATGCTGCTCTCGCGGTGGGCGAGCATCTCCTCGGCGGCTTTAGCATCGCCCCAAGTCGCGGCGTCCCGCTGCATTGTTTTGGCGTACGCCGATTTTTCGTTGTAATCGGGGTTGCCGGGGGTGACGGTGTCCGCCGTCTGGGTCACCTTCCAGCATTTGCCCGGCTCAACAATGGAGTTTTGGACAATATCGCCCCGGACGAGCGGTATGGGATTGCCTTTCTCGTCCGTGCATTTTTTTGTTCGGGCGGCGTTATCCGTGGCGAGCACTTGAAGCACGGAAAGCTTTTTGCCGTCCGTCGCCCTAAACTGCAGCGCCGTCAGATCGCGGCCGATAAGAGGGCGGTTGGCACGCTCTCGACGGGCGATCTCATTCCTCGGGGCAGGCTGCGCCGCGTAACCGCTCGTGATGCCGTTCGCTTTCTGCTTCAGCGACCCGTGACAATCTACGCAGCCGATCTCAACGGCGGCACGCGGCTCGTTAAAAAGGATGCCCGTTCCATGATTGTCTTGCTGAAAATGACAATCTGCGCAGTGCATACCCTTCCCGAGATGTATGTCCTGCAGGTGGACCGCCTTTCGGAATTTATCGGGGTCGGTGGGCGCCACGATCTTGTCTTCAGCATCAAGCAGATTGCCCTTTCGGTCTTTTTTGTACACGTTTTTGAACATCCATCCGTGCCCGTGCGAGTCGGCAAACTGGACGTTCTTAAGCTTGCTGTTGAAGTCGGCAGAGCCTGTCTGCTGCAAAAATATCGAGTCGGACCATTTGCCCCTCAGCGATGCTCCCTCGGGATTTTTGTCGAGCTTACGGGCCTCGTCACTTTGGCTCGGATTTATCTGCTTATCCGCGGGGTACATCATCTTGCCGTCGGACTCATTGTCCCACCACGTGCGCCCCAGATATGTGGCCACCATGTTCGTGCCCGGGTGCATATGACATGTCATGCACTGAGTCGTCGGGATCTGTGAGGTGAATTGATGCTTGATCGGATGTCCCGGTTCATTACGCGGAATCTGGGTATCTGCCGATTGTGAAAAGCCCTGATTACCCGCCGACACGTAGGGCCCCGAAGCGGCGATGCTCGTATCATTGGCATAAGCGACGTGGCATGCGGTGCAACCCGATGACCGATAGTCCCCGGCATGGTCGTTGGTGCCAAGGAAATTCAATGTCGGGTCCAGCAGCCTTGTTTTTTGAAGGCCGAGATATACAGGATCGGTACGGTTGTTCGTGCCCAGACCGCGCGGGCTCAGGCCCTTGTCAGGTTTGCCGCCCTCTTCTTCCCTGTCCGGGTTGCCGACCTCGAGACGGCGTCGGCCGCCGCGTTCAAACACGCGCAGTATGTTGCCGGGCTGGGTTATCTCCCAACGCGGCAGCGGCTGCAGGAACGGCAGAAAACCCTTGAAAGCCTGTTCCTCACGGGTGGGACTCGGAGCGTGGAACAGTGCTTGTGGCTTGCCGTCCTCATTGTAGCTCTCGCCGTACTGGGTGTCCTTTATCGGGAAACCGCCATTGTTGTAAAGAGCGGCGCCCCAGAGCATCGCTCCATGGGCCATGCCGCTGCGCCCGGTATTGCGGCTCTGGTCCGCGTGACATTCGCCGCATGACTGGGCGACCACACGGAGGTCACCGGGATTCATGAACCGAACGAAATCGCGGCTTTCACGTGCCAGCAGAGTGTTGGTGCGTTCGGGATTGCGGCTGGGGCAATCGCCATTCTTGCAGTCCCACTCTTTTGGAAAACGCGGCTGCACGTGAGCATCTTTTTGCGTCTTTGCGACCGGATTGCCGCCATGGCAACTGGTACAGGTTAGCCCCTGTGCGTCCTTATCGCCGTCGAGCTTGTCAAAAACATCGCCGCGGTTGTTATAGCGATGCATCGGCTCGATATTGTTATGGCACGAGACGCAGCCCTCGAGCTTAACTTCGGGAGACGGTGAAGGTGCTGAGGCGGCCGGAGCTGCGACCGGGACGACCGGTGTCGGCGTCGGTGTGGGCGTAACGGCCGCGGCGGCATTGGTATTGTTTTGCTGCGCGAGTGTAGGCCCGTAGGCACCTCGCCATATCGCAGCGAGCAAAATACATGCGAAAACAAACAGGATGGCTAGCTTGAGGCGGATGATTGTGTTCGATTTCGCGGCCATACTGATCTTCCCCGTGACTTAAAAAATTAGCTTCATCTGGCTGAACAACGTGTACTGCGGCTTACTTGGATTTGGAATGTCGCCGCTGCAGAAATTGGGTATCGGGCAATTACGCGCCCTATCCGTGTAAACGTCTCTGAACCCCTTTCCGGCAAAAAACATATTGCCTCCAAAAGTTACTGTCAGGTTATTGATGAGAAACGGCCGGTAGACAACGCCGAGGCTCAGGTCGTAGCCGATCTCGTGCCGCACGCCGGGTTGAAAAAGTATGTATTCGAGCGACTCGGTGCGGTGGAACCGCAGATAATTCGCATTAAAGACAGCCTTTACGGTCTGCGTCAGCTCGGCATCCACACCGGCGTTGTAGATAAAGATACCGGGGTTAACAAAATTTGCCTGGCCTTCGGTTTTGCTGGACCGCAGGCTTGGCAAAAGGCTGTTTCCCTGTACAAGCCCGATCTCGGTCGAGACGAGTCTGATGCCCTGCCGGTTCCAATACGAAAATTGTCCCCCGGCGAAATTAGGGTCGTCAAAGATCGCGTCAAACCCAGTAGCCTTGTCGTCAGTCGGATCGGTATCGCCAGAAGCAAAAAAAATCGACGCCCTGAACCTCAGCCAGTTACGGTCGATCGAGGCCTCAACCGCGGCCATATGCGCCCTGATGTCCGTCTTTTTGCCGGCAATCGGATTAAACTCATCCTTTCCGAACGCAAAATAGTACGAGTTCGTGAGATTGAGCATTCCGATATGCCCATCACCGTTGAAACCGACGTAGCCAGCCTGGACGTTGTGACGGCGGGCACTGCCAGCGAGGGCCGGTCGGACGATAAAGCCGTTTTCATCGTAGTGGAAATCGCCGCGATCGTCGTTAAAGGCACCGACGGCCTGTATCGTGTAGCCCCTGGTCAGAAAATCCTGGCGAAAGAGATTGGCTATATAAACGTTCTGTTTCCTGAATTTGAACGCGTTCAGGTTGCTGTTGGTGTCCTTTTCGAGCTGGTGAAACCAAGCAACGTTGAGCTGTGTCTTGTTGTTGGAAAAGGCGCCGAAACCTCGTATACCAAGGTTGTTGTCGGAGTACAAAAAGCCGCGAAAGTCGGCGTTGAACGGCTGTATCCCCGCCCTGATCGAAACGGCGTCGTAATTATCGTTGGTGTCGAAAAGCTTAACCTCGGCGAACGCCTCTTCCAGCGATACGTGAAAGTCGGTCCGCGTGGTACCGCGGCGGACATCGCCGTTAACGATGCCGTTCTCACGAGCATTCAGATAGTTAGGGATGCTGAACGTGGGGGAGATCTTGAAGGCCCAGCTGCGCGGCCTGAACACTGTCTGGCCCTTAAAGAACTCGAACGATAACTGGATCGTCTGACTGAGTGAAAAGCTCTCGGGGCGGCCAAAGAAGTTATTACTGTCCGGATTGGCTGAGCCGACGTTGTTCCCTGATGGCGTACGCCGCAGCTCGACTCCAGTGGTGCTTGCCGCCGACAGCACCATAAAATAGTCGTTGCCAATGATCGGGAAATCGCCTTTCAGGACGTTCTGTTCGTATGGGTTGTACCACCGGCCGCGTCGAAACGGGATATCGCGCTCGCGGGCACCGCGATCGCCATAGCGGTCATACTCGGGAAAGCCTATTCGCCACCGGTCGCGGACCTCGCGTCGGTCGGGCGGCACCGGCTTGACCGGCGTCGCGGTTGGTGGAGCCCCTGCAGCCAACTCTTTTGACGGATCAACGACCACGATATCGATCTTTCGCTCACCGCCGTCGATTATGATGTTTTCGAGCAGGGTGCACCGCTTGTCTGCATCGCAGATGACCTTTGCAAATGTACCGTATTCGTCCAACTTGCCGCGGTCAAAGCGAGCCGCATAAGGCGTCTCGACAGAAATGCGGTACGCCCCGGCGCCAAGTCTGATGGAATATGTGCCGTCGGAGCTCGTTCTTTTAATGGAGTTTCGCGATGTGGTCTGGTTGGTGGCGATCACGACGACGCCGGCAACGGGTTTGCCGTTGCTGTCCAATGCTTTCCCAGTCAATCGACCCGCCGAAGTCTGGGCGGCGGTGCTCAGCATGCACAAAATCAGCAACGCTGCGAGCCAGAGAGTGAGCCTTCGGACACTCAACACCATAATGTTTTCGCGAGCTGAGATATTGAAATGCTGACTGTGCTTTGTAGCACATCTTGTTGGCAATAACAAATATTAAATACTTGACTATGCAGGACATTTGTACGATATTCGTACCCACCATGGAACACAGAAAGTCGGTCAGAAAACGAGAGGTGTTTGCCGTCTCAGTACTGGTTCTACTTTTAAGTTTCACCGGGCGGGCTCAGGGCCTAACCGCAGCAGATGTACAGACCATCATCGCCCAGGCGGTCTCAAAAGCCGTCAGTCTCAACCAAAGAGTTACCGTGGCAGTGACCGATAAAGAAGGAAATCTGCTGGGGACCTTTGCAATGACAGGTGCGCCCGCGTCGACACTGATCCGCAGTGTTGGCCGCGCCGGGCAGGGACTCGAAAATCTCAGTGTACCGGCATCGGCAGCGGCAAATTCAAAGGCGGGAACGGCAGGTATATTCTCGAGCGGCGGCAATGCCTTCACGACCAAAACGGCTTCTTTCATCATCCAGGAACATTTTCCTCCTGGTATCGACAATCGGCCGGGCGGACCGTTATACGGTGTTCAGTTCTCCACACTGCCCTGCTCGGATATTGCGATCGCTGCGCTGCCTCTCGGGCTGGCAGGCGACACCGGCGGAATACCCTTGTACAAGAAAGGCCAGGCGGTCGGCGGCGTGGGTGTCGAGGGTGATGGGTTGTATACGGTAGATCTGGACCCGAGAGACGACGACCAGACCGCAGAGGAGATCATCGCCCTATACGCGTCCCGCGGTTTCGAATCCCCACCGCTCATTCGTGCGGACAACATTTTGGTCGAGGGCATACGGTTCCCGTTTGCCAACAGGGGCGATGAGGCAAATGTGCCGCTGATAAGTTTTGCCAGCCTGCCGGGTACTGTTACGTCGATCGTGCGGGACGCCCCGTCGAGCGACTTTATACCCGTGACTCTGAATGGTGTGAGCGGCCAATTCAGCGCACGATTCCCTGTTGTTGCCGGCGCAGGCCTAAGTGCGGCCGAGGTCCGACAGATACTTGGCGCGGCGGCCGATATTGCGAACCGCACACGCGCCGGCATCCGGCAGCCGATCGGAAGCAATGCAAGGGTTACGATCTCGGTTGTGGACACGACCGGAAAGGTTTTGGGCATCTTTCGCCAAACGGACGCGCCGGTGTTCGGACTGGACGTTTCGGTTCAAAAGGCGAGGTCGTCGAATTTCTTTGCTCGCTCTGACGCCGGCGCCAAGCTCACGGCCGCGGGCTTTGGTTCGTATGTAGCTCGTGCCGCTTCGGATGGAGTGGCACTGAACGGTACGACGGCGTTCAGTGATCGGGCAATAGGCTTTCTTCACCGGCCGCTGTTTCCTGACGGTATAAACGCCACTCACGCGGGGCCCTTCAGCACGGAGCTTGAAGATTGGAGCCCGTTTAATGTGGGCCTGCAGCTGGACCTTATCCGCACTGCCTTGATCTCGCCGCCGGCCGTGTGCATCAGCCGGCCTCAGTCAAAACGGCAAATGGCGATCCCTTGTCCGTGTACTGCAGTTCCGGAGCTTCGGAACGGGCTCCAGATCTTTGCCGGCGGCGTGCCGATCTATCGAGGATCGACGCATATCGGTGCCGTAGGCGTCAGCGGTGACGGTATCGATCAGGACGACCTGATCGCGGCCGGCGGGGCTAATAATTTCCCGCCGCCTGAAGGTGTGCGATCAGACCGATTCTTTGTACGGGCCGTGCGGCTGCCGTTTCTGAAGTTTCCGCCAAGGCCCTTTGTCGGGCGACGCGTTGCCCGAGAGCAGTAAGAATGGCTATTCTCCGCGCTTTCGTGATGATCGTTCTCCTTGCACCGGTCGCAGTCGTGCATGTCGCGGCCCAGTCTCTCGGGTCCTTTGAACTGCAGGCGCGGCCCAAGATCAGCGGCAAACAGGAACGGATCACTCGCAAGCGTTTTTACCTTTTTGCCGGCGGCCTCGCAGCTAACAAACCTCTTATTGACAGACTGAAGGCTTCAAACGCCACTTCGCGGGACTGTTTTTACTGTCAGATGAAAGCCAGTGCCGAATATATGGCATGGCTCAAGGAAAAGGACTGCGAATCGCCTTACTGCCGCGCCATCACAAAGGACGATGTTGCAAAGGTCCCTGAATTTCAGGTCGCGTACAATAAGGGTCTCGGACCGAGGCAATTTGCAGGAAAGACCAACGTCGCCCTGACATGGCTGACGAGTAATCTCGCACCGAACCTGAGAGACGGGTTTTACCGACAGAGGAAGTCGCTCATCGACACTCTGTTGACCGGCCTCAAGCCGGTCCAGACCGCGATGACCGATTCAAGCAAAAGCAGCGTCGCTCTATTTGTCGACATACCATTGAAGCCGCCGGTGCCCGGAGGCAAGGCTTCCGAAACGTTCCTGTTTTCTAACCTTGTACCTGTTGAGATCGGCGGAAAAGGCTATGTTTGGGCCTGCGAGATCGAGATCGGTCCTACGAAGAGGGCCGTCGCATCGCTCAAGGTGCCTGAGGGTAACAAGCCGGTGAGTAAGTGCGAGGTCATTGTGAAAGATCTGTCGGTTTGCGAAGGCGGGATCTGCGTTCAGAAATGAGAAGTCTCGTTCGATCGTTAATTCTCTTATCGCTCGCGATCATGCTGGCGGGCACGTTTCAGTTGAACTCGTCAGCGCAGCGGCGCGACAGCTTTTCACACAATACGGCCGCACACAAAAAGACGTGCAGCTCCTGCCATTCGATGCCGACCGGGAATTGGGTCGCCGCGCGAGGCTACCCCGACGTTGCGAAGTTTCCGGGTCATGCGGCATGCGCGAGCTGTCACAGATCCGATTTTTTTAAGATGGGTTCGTCCTTTTGTGCCGGTTGTCACGTGACGAGCACTAACCCGCGAAGCGCTCCTCTTTTTCCGTTCCCGGTAAGATCGCGCACACACGAGTTTTCGACCATCTTCCCGCACAACGTGCACCAGGACATTATCGCGGTCAATCCGCGGAAGGCTGATATCGCCGTAGCGCATTATGTGAAGGCCAGCTTTACTTCCGTAAAGGACGATCCGCCGCAGTTCAACAATTGTGCGATATGTCACGCGACGCCGGAAAAGCTGCCGAAATATGGGCCGCGAACGATCAAGACGGAGCCGCTCACCGCGCTGATGCCCGATATTTTCGAACCCGGTAAAGAGATCTCGGCAAAGATATTTAAGGGTTCACCGAGCAATCACGCGTCCTGTTTCACCTGTCATTACCAGGGTATCAAACCCGCCGCGGCAAACTGCGCGGGCTGCCATAGTCTGACAACCCCGTATACAGAGTCTCCTGCTATTAAGCGATACTCGCTGAAGTTTGACCACTCGAGCGAGACCCACGCCAATCGTGACTGCGCGGCGTGCCATGTGCGGATCACGCAAAATGCGGACGTGCGCACGCTAAAGGATGCGGACGTTCCGATCATGACCTGCGGCGGTTCGTGTCACGGCC
>JBHENG010000042.1:0-20969 GCA_046262195.1 Pyrinomonadaceae bacterium
TCTATTCGTGCACAGGTTTACCTGGCTACATGAAACCGAATCGGCTCATTTCCGACTACTCGAAAATGGCTGGTCGTGCCATCAGGCCGCCAGAGACTAAGGGCTTCCCGCTTACCTCTCCTAACCCCTGCACAGACCAACTTCGCTCAACGCGGGGCTCGTGTGGGCCGAACGTGTATCATTAACCAACGAATGTGATGCCGGGGGCATCAGTTACAGAGATGAGAAAGGTTGTTTTTATATTTATTATTCTTGGCCTGGTGCAGCCGGCGTTTGGACAGGAGGGCCCGCTGACGCAGGCGGAGTACGTAAAGATGCTGTATGGGATCCCGGCAAAGCCGGCGACTCGTGCGGACCTGGTAGATGCCTTGCGCAAACGGGGGATCGCGTTTGTCGTGACAGATGGTATCAGGGGGCTGACGCGTTCAAAGGGAGCGAACGACGAGGAGTTGAAACGGGCGCTCGAGGAGGCCGACAGGCGCAGGCGAAACCCTGACGCAACGAAGCCGCCCCCGCCGGCTGAGGCCAACGAGATCCTTGAAAAGGCAAGCGGCAATACGCGCGCCGCCGTCGACGAAATGCCCGATTTTGTGGTCAAACAGGTCATAACCCGTTCCGAGGCGTTCGCAGGTACCGGCAACTGGCGCCAGTACGACAACCTCGTGATCGCGGTAAGCTACAGTTCGGAAAAGGGTGAACAGTACAGGGTAATGGCCAAGAACGGTGCGCCGGTGACGAATTCGGTACAGGCGGGCAGCTATAGCGGGCTCGATGGGGCGACATCGGGCGGTGAGTTTGTCGAGGACCTGCAAAAGATATTCAAGCCCGACAGCAAGACACGATTCTCATATCTGACGACTGATGTGATCCGCGGCCGGCGTGCAGTGGTCTTTGAATACGAGATCGATATCCAGAACAACAAGGACGGGGGCGTGGGTCTCAAGGGGCCCGTTTACCAGTCGTCACCCGCAGGGCAAAAGGGGCGGATCTGGATCGACCGCGATGCATTTCGCGTGCTGCGCATCGATTACCAGCTTACCAATATCGCCCCGACGTTTGCCGTCAAGGCCGTGACGAAATCGATCGATTACGACATAGTCGAGATCGCGGGCGATAAGTATCTGATGCCGACGGTGTCGGATTTTCGTGGGACCGTTGAGAGCGGCGGCCGGCGTTTTGAAAGCCGGAACGTTATCAGGTTTAGAAATTATCAGAAATACGGATCTGAGGTGAGGATACTCGACGACGATCTTAAGCCGGAGCCTGAGCCCGCGCCGATCAAGCCCGACTAATTTAGGGCATAGTAAGCACCGGCGGCGGCAACGCCGAGCCATACAAGGCCTTTGCCGAGGAAAAAGATAAAGGCCACGACGCCCGCACGTTTGGTCCACTTGCGGGCGGGGCAAGTTCGTTTATCTGGCATTTCCTGCATAATGATTCAAAAATAACGTTTCTGCTAAGGTTTTTCAAACTTTAAATTCTAAGTTTCTTCTGGTGCTGCGAAAACCATATCTCCAATTTACCGTTCCGTTTCTATGGCTTATCCTTTTTTCTTGCGCGTTTGCCCAGAGTGCCGCGCCAAAAGAAGAAAACAAGCGAGAGGCCGTGAATAGTAAATAGTGAATAGTAAATAGTGAATCGTAAATCGTAAATCGTGAATCGTGAATTACTGCAAATGAACAAGTTATACTATTTACTATTAACTATTTACTATTCACTTCACTTTTTCGCTATTTACTATTCACTTCATGAAGCTGGCTTCGGAGCGGCCGGGGCCTCGCGCCGCTTAGCGGCCTCGATCTGGAGGACGACCTTTACTTGATCCGACAGTGCGGCATTCGTACCGTAGTTAACACCGAAATCCCGTCGGTTGATCGTGGTCTCGGCCGTGATGCCCATTCGACCGCCGCTGCGTTCGTCAGCGGGCAGCCATCCTGCGATCTGGAACGGGAAGCTGATAGGCTTGGTTACACCTCTGATCGTGAGATCGCCTGACAATATCCAGTTATCGCCTTTCTTTTCAACCTTTGTGCTCTTGAATGTCAGGTCAGGGTTAGCCTCGACCTCAAAGAAATCTTTCGTGCGGAGGTGGTTGTCGCGAGCGGCGACGCCAGTGTCGACGCTGGTAGCTTTTGCGGTAAATTCAACCGTCGATTTGGTAATATCCCTCGCATCGAAATTTACCGCTCCGGTAAAATCGCGGAAAAACCCGGGAACTTCGATCAGGCCGTTATGTTTGACCTTAAAGCCTATAAACGAATGCGCTTTATCGAAATTATAAATGCCTGAATCGCCGATCTTGGTGTCGGATGCAAACCGCTCGGCAAACGTCTGATGGCCGGCCTGTGTCCCGGTCTGAGAAAATACGAGCAGCGAAAACAGCGCTGCCCCTAAAATGAATGAAGATCGTCTCATGCTTCCTGGTTTCCTGCTTAACTGTATCGGATCAAATTATCGGGTCAACCGTGTTTGATGCACCGCCCGACAAAGACGTTCGCAGCGGCATCAGCTAAATCATGGTTACGAAACGATGTCGTTAAAAGTAATAGTGCAAAGGAGTTTGTTAATATATCGCTATGAACCGACCCGAAAGTAATGAGTTTGACCCGTATTACAACACGTATGTCTCTTTAATCAATGAAGAGGACGTCCTTCCGGTACTCCGGGACCAGCCAGAGCATCTGAAACGCTTGTTCGAACATGTCCCGGAGGAAAAAGGGACCTATGCCTACGAAGCCGGTAAGTGGTCCGTCAAGGAGGTGTTGAGCCATCTGATCGACGGGGAACGGATCTTTTCGTACCGTGTCCTACGCATCTCGCGGGGTGACGAGACACCGATCGAGGGATTTGAACAGGACGGCTACATTGAGAATTCAAATGCCAACGGCCGGTGCTTTGCGGACCTGATCGCGGAGTTTAGCCTGCAGCGGAAAGCAAACATGTTGCTGCTCGAAAACCTCTCCGACGAAGCATCTCGCCGGATGGGTACAGCGAGCGAAAAGCCGATCTCTGTGCGGGCTCTCGCCTATATCATGGCCGGACATGTGGCCCATCACATGAACATTCTCACGGCTCGGTATCTTGCCTGAATGAAATACGACGCGATCATCATTGGCGGCGGTGCTGCCGGGTTGTTTTGCGCGTTTCAGGCAGGCAAACGGGGGCGCCGAGTCCTCGTCATCGAGCACAACCAGGAGGTTGGAAGAAAGATCATCATCTCGGGCGGCGGCCGGTGTAATTTCACAAATGTCGACACACAGGCTGAGAACTTTGTTTCGAGAAACCCTCATTTCGCAAAATCTGCGCTGTCACGCTATACGGCGAGCGACTTTGTAGAGCTTGTCCGCAAGCACAGGATCCACTATTACGAGAAAACGCTCGGGCAGCTGTTTTGCCGGCAAAGCTCGCGTCAGATCGTCGAGATGCTGCTGAGAGAATGCAGCGATGCAGGCGCAGAGATCGTTACCCGCTGCAGAACAAATTCCATTACCAAAGACACGGAATTTAGGGTCGAAACCAGCCGCGGCGTGTTCGAGGCCGGGAAACTCGTGATCGCGTGCGGCGGGCTCTCCTTTCCCAAAGTTGGGGCAACTGATCTGGGTTATCAGATTGCACGGCAATATGGCCTTGAAATAGTAGATACGCGGCCTTCACTCGTGGCGCTGGTGCTCGAGGGGGCGAGTTACAAGCAGCTGGCGGGCGTCGCGGTGGACGCTCGGGTGACGTATGAGGACCACAGCTTTCGCGAAAACATACTTTTCACCCACCGGGGTTTGTCCGGCCCGGCGATACTCCAGATCTCGAACTACTGGCAAAAAGGCCGGCCCGTTTCGATCGACCTGCTGCCCGACGCGGACGCAGTAGATATGCTGCTGAACGATGCCGGTGGCCGAAAGGAAGTCGGAAATTACCTCAGCCAGTTTCTTCCGCAGCGGCTGGCACGAGAGCTTGCCCAAACCCGGTTCCCTAATAAGCCGATCGCGCAGCTGACACGAAAAGAGATCGAGACGATGGGGACAGGATTGAACAACTGGCAAGTGCGATTTAGAGATACGGAGGGCTACGACCGGGCGGAGGTAACGCTGGGGGGCGTCGCCACTACAGAGCTATCGTCAAAGACTATGGAGTCCAAACGCGTTAAGGGCCTTTTTTTTATAGGGGAGGTAGTGGATGTGACCGGATGGCTCGGCGGATATAACTTTCAGTGGGCATGGTCGTCCGGCTTTGCTGCCGGTAACGCTATTTAAAAATGTGCGGGGGAAACGTCTCCCACTCCGTTTCCCCCTATTTTCGCGGCCGCATACAGGGCGTATGCAAACCACGAAATCGAGTTGCGATAACCTTGTGTTTAATGAATTAGAACATTTACATAAAGCCGGAGCGTTGTCAAGAATTGCAAAGCTTCTTTTTACTCGCGGAAGGACGATATATCAAGCCCGTACTTGTCTTTCACATATTCCTCGGCTGCCGCGTTTACGTTGCGAAGGTTTGCCAGACGCCGTTCTGATTTCCTGATCTGTACCTGCGTACGGGCCGCCATCTGTTTGATCATATCGCGGCCCTCTGCCGCCTCGGCGGCCATTTTTTCCCGCAGAGTATAGATCTCTGAGCCCACAGCCTCGAGCCTTTCGGCACGCAGCTCCAATAGGCGATGCTTTACCTGTGATATCTGGCGGATGGCCCGCACCAGCTCGTCGCCGATCGAATCACCGGTAACCGCGCCGGGGCTGTTACGAAAATCTTCGACCAGCTTATTCAGCTTTTTCTGGTCCCCGTCGGAGTAGGCGCGATTTAGCTCGGCCATAAGCGTGTGGCGCTTTTCCTTTTCGCTCGGATCTAATGCCAGGTCGGGGTGAATGACGCGGGCGAGATCGCGAAAGGCCCGTTTCGCGTCAGGTGTGGGCTGCCAATGGTTCGCATTCTCCTCGGCTAGCGCCGCACGCGCCGCAGATTCCTCGGCCTTTAGCCTCAGCTCCTCGGCCTTCTTTTTGATCTCTTCGTCATCAGGCACGAGTTTATATTCTTCCTCGGCGATCTGTGCCTCGATCTCGTCAAGGTCGGCATATAGGCGACCGACCTGCATAGTGTACTGTGCCTCGAACTGCTCCAGCTCGCGGCGGAGGTCGGTCATCTGTTCTTCTTCAATGGCGAGACGGTCCTTTAGCCGGTCCAGAACAGCATGCTTCTTTCTTAACTCAAGATCCTCCGGCGCAAGCTGCTCCATATATCAGGAATAGAGATTCATGGGCCGGGTCAACAAGTCTATGGGGTCCGGGATGTTCAATGCCTCGCGGACAAAAAAAGGCTCGCCCGCCGCAGTCCCGATTAGCGATCCGAAATAGCGGGAGCGGTTTTCGAGTTCGTCCAGAAAGTCTTTTTTTGTCAGACGCGTTTCCGGCTCGGTCGATGAAGGATCATAAAACTGTGAGCTATGTGCCCGGATGGCCGCCATTTTTCGTTCCAGGTGATCGGATATGTCTACTATGAATGAGGGCTCGACGCGCCGGGAGAAAATGTTGTGCGCCACCATCGGCACGGGTATTTTTTCGACGCCTGTTTCCTCATCATAACGGCGCATGCTCGCCAGGCGGGCAGATTCGCGGACAAGGTGCGCAATATGATCGTGATCAGGATGCGGATCGGAGAGTTGATGGGTAAGAATGACTTTCGGCTTAAGCCTGCGAAGCATGAGCACCATCGCTGTGCGAGTCTCGTCCGTGACGAAAACATGGCCGTCGGGCACGCCGAGGTTTTCGCGAATATCGAGGTTCAGGATCTTTGCTGCGTCTTCCGCTTCGCGGGCGCGTCCCTCAACGGTCCCGCGAGTGCCCATTTCACCGCGGGTGACATCGAGGGCGCCCGTGCGATATCCGAGTTCCTTCATTTTCAGCAGGGTTCCACCAACCGCCAACTCAACGTCGTCCGGATGAGCAAAAATGGCAAGTATGTCCACCTGAGTCATCACGTTAAATTTAACATAAGGTTTATCGCAACCTCACTTTGATAGAATCGGCGTATGAAGCTGACGGTCCTCGGTTCCGGCTCGACGGTCCCGCACGAGACGAGATGCAGTTCAGGATACTGGGTTGAAACGTCCGCCGGTACGATGCTGCTCGACTGTTCGGCGACGGTACCGCACCGGATGGCCGAATACGGATTGAACTGGCCGGAATTGGACGCCATTTGGATCTCGCATTTTCATATGGACCACTGCGGTGGGCTCGGGCCTCTATTGGCTGGGACGAAACACTCGGAAGCGATGAAAGGGCGTGAAAAGCCGCTCAGGATCTTTGGGCCGCCGGGATTAAGCGAGCTGATCGATGGTTTCAGCGACGTTCACAATTACCGGTTGTTGGGACAGCCTTTCCCGGTCGAGGTCATTGAGCTCGAGCCGCTGGAATCTAATGAGATCCTGCCGGGGATTGAGGTTGTCGCCATGTCGACGCCGCACACGGACGAAAGCCATGCCCTGCACCTGCGCGACGGCACGTGTAAGACCCTGGTGTATTCAGCAGACACGGGGTTCAGTGAGCCGGTAGCTGCATTCGCAGCGGGTGTGGACCTTTTTATATTGGAATGCACGTTCTTGCGCGATAAGCGATCACAAAAACACATCGAGCTCGCCGAGGCGATCTTTATGATACACAAGGCCGCCCCTCGGAAAGCCATGCTAACTCATTTCTATCCGGAGTGGGATTATGTGGAGTTTGCGGCTGAGGTGGCGAAGTTCAAGCCCCGCTGCGAGATCATCGAGGCGACCGACGGCCTTACGGTCACGATCTGAGCAGCGGCGTTACGACCTGGTGTTGCGTTTCGCGAGGGCCATCAGGTCAGCAGGCATCCATTCCTGAAGTACCTTTTCCTCTGCACTGGCTATGTTCTTGGTACGGTTTCGCCACTCTTTCTCCGGGTCGTCTTCCCGGCCCGACTCTCGCGGAAAATTCTCCACCTGTTCAAGACTGATGATGATCCCGTGTGCGACGTCGTTCCAATCTTCGTTCTGGATTCCCCGGAGGACGATCGGCAGCCCCGCCGTCCAATCTTCCTCCGGAGCAATATTGTCATACTCGGGTATGGTCAGGAAATCGGTCGATGGAAATGACATGCCGCTAAACTCATTGATGAGCTGAGTCTTGACGTCTTTGTATGGAGCAGTCGGGTTTGATTGCCGCATTTGGAGCGCCCGTCTAAACAGCCCCGATACGGTTGGTTGGTCATTCATGATAAGCCTGAGATTAGCATAAACTAGCGGCTTTTCTAACCTGACAGCGGCCCGCCGCCCGTGCAATTCACCTGGTGAATCGATACATAACTTGGCTGATATAATGCATCTGAAAGATGAGTCTCACAGCGATGTAGCTCGCAAGATAATGAAGACCATTGCCGCATTGTTTTTCCTGTTGTGTTCGTTCATGTTTGCGCACGCGCAAAACGAACAGGCGCCTATCGTTGAAAAAGAGATCGATTACAAAGACTGGAAATACAAGAGCTTGACGACGGACACGGACCTCCGATTGAGTGAGATCGCAAAAGGAAAGAAGCTCGTTCTCGTTGCCTACTACGCCCCGTGGTGCTCGAACTGGAAACACGATGCACCCATACTGCAGCGGCTATACGACAAGTATAAGCTAGCGGGGCTGGAGATCGTCGCGGTCGGGGAGTACGACCCCGCGGCTCAAATGAAAGATGATCTTAAGGGCCTGAGGCTGACTTTTCCTGCGGTGTACGAATCTCAGGATCGCGCCGCCCGAGAGAAAACGCTGCATTTTACTTACCGCAGGTGGACGGGCGACAGCAGAAAATGGGGCTCGCCGTGGTACATCTTTATCGAACCCTCGGGCAGGGAAAAAGCCGGCGATACGCTCACCAGGAAAACCTTTGTGATCAACGGCGAAATAATAGAGGCCGAGGGGGAAGCTTTTATCCGCAAGCGTCTGGGACTCTCACAGGCGGGAGTCGGAAGGTCCGGGCCAGCGGACGGAAAGATCGAGATCTGTGAGCCGGATACAAAGGTGCCGGCCTTTCGAAAGCCATAACGCCTATTTGTTCCAGATGTTTTTACCGGCTCAGCGGGATAAGTGCAAGCGTGTCGGTAAGTTTTTGAGCAACGTCCCTCAGCGGCTCCTTAGAACCCACAAACTTGCCGGCTATTGCGGCGTCCTCCGACTGCGAAGCGAGGTCCGTAATACCCTGGATCGACGATAAGTATTTCTGCAGACTTGTCTTGGTGCGGAAGTGGGTTTCCAGATCTGAGAGGCCCGATCTCAGATTACGGATAGCGACGATGACCTTTTGCTTGTTAGCTTCATTTCGGTCGATCGCCGCTTTCGTTAGCGAGTTGGTCTGGGCCGACCGGTCGAGCGTTTCTATTCCCTGAGCCACAGGTCCGAGTACATCGATAAAACGGTTCACATTGTCGAGCTGTATTGAGACTTTTTCGCGTGCTGTACGGATATCAAGCGGCTGCACGGTGGTTTTATTTGCAGCCGGTTTCTTAGCCGCGGGTCTCTTTGGCGCCTTTTTCTGGGCGGCTGCCGCACCAGCAAAAACAGCCAGCAAGACGGCCATAACGCAAAGAAATTGAATAATCTTCATAAAGTAACGTTGCTGTTCAAAAGCGTGTAAAAATCTTATCATAGCCGTAATGCCCCAGCGTTATTTAGAGGTACGCAGGCTCGGCCGCGTTTGCTATGAGAACGCGCTCGAGCTGCAATCTACACTGGAGTCCGAGGTCATCGAGAAGCGCGACCTTGGCTACCTGCTCTTGCTGGAACATCCTCATACATTTACTCTCGGCCGACGTTCGCGGGACGGTGCCGTGCTTGGAAACGCCGAGTTTTTGCGCAAGTTGGGTGTTGAGGTTTTTGAGATCAATCGCGGAGGGCGGGCGACCTATCACGGCGACGGACAGATCGTCGGCTACCCGATCATCAACCTATCACCTGACCGTGAAGACGTTCATAAATACGTGCGGGACCTGGAAGAGGTTCTGATACGGACGATGTCCGATTTTGATATTAACGCTTTCCGGATCGAGGGATTGACGGGCGTTCATACGGCTGAGGGGAAGGCCGCCGCGATCGGCATCCACATCAAACGATGGGTGACGACACATGGCTTTGCACTCAACGTGAGCACCGATCTTAGTTACTATAATTGGATCATTGCCTGCGAAGGCGAACCCGTAACGTCAATGGAACGACTCCTCGGCCGACAGGTCCGGATGGACGAGGTAGAGGACCGGCTGGAAGCGAATTTTCGCGAGGTATTTCAATATTCTTTAGCGGTTCCGACACGAGGGAAAAGCGGGAGCCGTGTGCTGATGGAGGAAATATGAGAACAGCAAAATTGAACAGTGTATTTTTATTGATGGCCGCGTTTACCGCTGCCTGCACGAGCGAGCCTGGGGCAAACAGAGCTAATATCACGACAAATGCGGGGTCGACCTCGACTCCGGCAGCTGTCCAAAACCTGGCTGTTACAGACCGGCCTCAGAAAATAAAGGATCAGATGGCGGCGCGCGGTCAGCAGGACGCAGCGGCGCCGACCTTGAAAATCGTAGAACCGAAGGCAAATGCGCAGATCGCTTCGTCCACAGTCAAGGTCAAGCTTGCTATCTCAGGCGATCTGAAGGGCTACAAGCCGCACATGGACCGGGAAACGAAGATGGGAAATCATGTCCACGTAATACTTGATAATCAGCCGTACGAGGCCTATTACAATCTGGATCGTGAATTTGAGCTGAGAAATGTCTCAGATGGTAACCACACCATTCGAGTTTTTCCATCGCGGCCGTGGCATGAGTCGTACAAGAACGCGGGAGCATTCCAGATGGTTTCTTTTTCGGTAAAAAACGGAGGAGCCGACACAACAAAGCCTGCGACGGCTAACGGCCAGCCGATGTCGGCGAACGCGAACACTGCTCCTGCATCAACCGCTGAAGGCAAGGAAATGAAGGCGAGTACGGCCGGGGCCGTCGACGTAGCAAAACCCCTGCTTACCTATAGTCGGCCAAAGGGTGAATACAAGGGTGCGGATGCAGATGCAATAATGATCGATTTTTGGCTGGCAAACGCCAAACTGACGGGGGACGGCGGTGAGTATCGGGTTCGCTACTCGGTAGACGGCGGAGAGGCCGGATTCATCGACAAATGGGAGCCAATATGGCTGTCCGGCTGGGCCGCCGGTACACATACCGTGAAGCTGGAATTGATCGATGCCGCGGGTAATGCGGTTGACAATGGCGGCTACAATTCCACTTCGGGAGAGATCACGATAACACGGTAAAGCGGGAGAGCCGATCGCCTGTGCGACGAGAAACGACATCATGGTTCAGCCAGAATCTCGGTATGGATATGCCGCTCGTGGCGTATGGGCACGCAGGGTATCCGCTGCTGATGTTTCCGACAGCGGCCGCCGATTACCTGGAGTACGAACGCTTTTGTCTCGTCGATGCTATTAAAGATTTTATCGAGAACGGGCTGATACGCGCCTACTCGATCAACTCCGTTAACCGCTATAGCCTTTTGAATCGAGAATCTCATCCGGCGTGGAAGGTCGAGATGTTGAGCCGTTACGACATGTATATCCTGGCCGAGGTGCTGCCCCTAATTCGAAACGAGTGCGGCGAGGATGCAAGGCCGCTGACAACGGGTGCGTCATTAGGTGCGTTTCTCGCGGCAAACACGTACTTCAAACACAGCGATCATTTTCGCGGCACGATCGCGATGAGCGGCAGTTACGATATATACAATTATCTCGAGAATCATTTCGACGACAACGTATATTTCAACAACCCCGCAATGTATCTTAAAAACCTGAACGATGACGTCCATTTGCCGCGTCTGCAAAAAGCCGACTCGATAGTTATTGTTACAGGACAAGGACCGTTCGAGGCGCCGGATAGAAGCCGGGAGTTTTCAGCTCTCCTGCATGAAAAAGGCATTCCTCACCGGCTGGATGTCTGGGGGCACGATGTTAATCACGACTGGGTATGGTGGCGAAAGATGCTGCCGTATTATCTTGGGGAATTCGTTGAGGGATGAGGGATGAGGGCGGAGGGATGAAACAGGACGAGCCGGAAGCCATTGAGATGAAAGGCCGACCGAGGCAAGATCTCCGGAAGCGGCTTAAAGAATATTCCCTCAGAATCCTGAAGCTCTATGATTCACTGCCTAAGACCGGATCTGTCCACATAATTACATATCAACTTGCGCGCTCTGGCACGTCACCGGGTGCTCACTATCGTGAAGCCTGTCGGGCAAAATCGAATGCGGATTTTATAAGCAAACTTGAGGGTGCGTTGCAGGAGCTTGACGAAAGCGATGGCTGGTTAGAATTGTTGGTCGACGGAGATTATGTCCCGGGGCCCAAACTGCAATCGCTGCGTAACGAGACCGATGAGCTGATCTCGATTTTTGTAACAATGGTTGTAAACGCCAAGAAAAGACCCAAGAGATGAGGCTTTCATCCCTCATCCTTCCGCCCTCATCCCTCTACGGGCCGTCGCCTTTCTTACCTTTTCGTTTCGCTCCGTCGGGTTTTTCCGCGGGCGGATCCGGTCGCGGCGTGGGCTTTACCTCGGGCGGTTTGACCACCGGCGGTCGCTCGACCGGAGTCGCGTCGACGGGCTTAATTGGAGGCGGCGCGGTCGTATCGGGGGGCACCGTGTCGACCGGCAGCGGAGCATTTGGATCGATCTTGGTTGCCGGCGTAAAGGCTATACCTGTTCGACGGCCGGCCATATCGGCCTCCTGAAGCTTCTCCATCTCCTCGCGTTTTCGCAGCTCGCTCGCACGCTTGACCTCAGGCGGCATCGGCGGGGCTTCGGGGAACTTGTCTTTAGGCTTGTCCTTCATGAATGGGATCATAAAGGCGTTGAAAAACGGCAAAGCCCCATGACCTCCCGTCATATTATTTCCCAGGTTCTCTTTTCGAAGAGGATTTCCCATCCAAACGCCGGTTGTGTACGTCGGCGTGTATCCTATGAACCAGACATCGGTGTGATCGTTAACGGTACCCGTCTTTCCCGCAAGCTGGTGGCCGCTGGCATTAGCGCCTGCTGCTGTACCCCCGCCCGAAACGACCCCGCGCATCATCTCTACCATGGTAAGGGCCACATATTCGCTGGTGACCTTTGAGCTGGAGCCGTCAAATTCCTCCAGCAGACTGCCATCGCGGTTATACACTTTACGAATGAGATGGGGCGTCACGCGGATGCCCTTATTCGGGAATGCCGAGTACGCTGCCGTCATTTCAAGCAGGGAAGCCTCGCTGGCCCCAAGGGCGGAAGGAAGACTCGGAGCCATTGGGTTTGTGATACCAAACCGCCGCACCATTTGACCGCCGGCCTGTATCCCTACTTGCTCGAGCAGGTGTACAGCAGCTATGTTGTACGATTTCGCCAGTGCGATCTTCATGGGAACATTGCCGTGACTCAGGCTCCCGTCATAGTTATGAGGTGTCCAGCCGCCACGCTTGATGGGGGCGCCGCTGACCGTCATATCCGGGGTCATGCCGTCCTCGACGGCCGCGGTGTAAATGAAAGGCTTATAAGCGGAACCGGTTTGTCTTAGTCCCTGCGTCGCATTATTAAACTTGTTCGTATGATAATCGTATCCCCCAACCATGCAAACGATCTCGCCATTCTTTGCGTTGATCGTTACGATCCCCGCCTGGATCTCGGGAACCTGTGAGAGCTCCACCTCGAGCATCTGCTTTTCTTTATCGACGGCCTTGATCAGGAATTCAGCTAGAAAACCGGGCTTTAACTCATCTTTCGGTCGCTTGCCGCTGCGGCCCATGTTTGTCGGTTTGACAATGGCCTTGTATCGTCCAAAACGGACGCCCACTTCATCAGCACCGGGATTTGATTTCATCACCAGGCCCTTGATGTACTCGCCTTCCTTGTAGTCGTCACCGTACCAATCAGGATGCTTAAAGGAATCGAGGACCTTTGCGATCTCCTTCTCATCGGTCAGGGGCTGCTCGTTGTCATCCAACAGAATGTTCTTATAATCCGAGCGCCAGCGCCGGCCACGGTCAAAAGCACGCAGTCGTTCACGGACGGTGCGGGTCGCGATCCTCTGGGCCTCGACATTGATGGTCGAGTAAACCTTCAGACCGCCCTGGGCCACGCGGGTGGTGTATTTCTCTTCCAGATACTTGCGGATCTCCTCTACCGGATAATCCCACGCGGTGGACTTTGGCTGTGACTGATAATAAGCAGTACCGGCCATCGCCACCGGTTTTGCCTTTGCGGCATCAACCTCGGACTGCGGGTACTTGTCGGGGAAGTATTTGGCCATCTGGTCGAGGACAATATCACGGCGGATCTTTGCCTTTTCCATATTCCTTGTCGGGGAATACTCAGGCGATTTGGGAATCGCTGCCAGAAGGGCAGCTTCTTCAAGATTCAGATCCTTTACCGATTTGCCGAAATAGGTCCGCGATCCAGCTTCAAATCCGTACGCGCCGGCCCCGAGGAACACATAATTCATGTACATCTCGAGGATCTGGTCCTTTGTGTACAAGCGTTCGATCTGCAGAGCCACGGCCCACTCATTGACCTTTCGCGTATAGGTCTGGTCTTTGTAGAGAAAGAGATTTTTTGCGAGCTGCTGTGTGATCGTGGACGCACCCTCGGTTCTGCCGGTGGTGAAGTTCTTGAATACTGCTCCGACGATGCGGTACGGGTCGATCCCAATGTGGTCGCGATACCGGTAGTCCTCGATCGCGAGAAGCGCGTCGGTGACCTTATCAGGCACGTCCTGGATCTTGAGCGGTATTCGCTTTTCGATCGCAAACTCGGCAAGTATGGTTTCACCATCATCCGCATAAATGGTCGTCACCTGCGGTGGGCGATAAGTGGCAAGCGCAGACACCTCGACCGTATATCGCGAATTATTGAGGTAATAGGACGCAAGGACGCCCGTTAAAGCGCCGGCCGAAAGGGCAAGCACAAGTGCAGCAAATAGGACGGTAAGGCTCGAAAGCCAGCTTTTCCTGGCACCATTTGATACCGCCTCCGTACTTCGAAATCTCTTAATATCTACCGCCACCTGGTGACCTCCTAGTTGACAAACCGCCTCAACTTAACGCTAACAACAAAACCGATACCGACGAACGTCGATAATATGGCGGACAGGCCCGCACTCATCAAGGGTAGAGGAACGCCGATAACGGGGAGGAAGCCCAGGGCCATCCCCACGTTTACAAAGATCTGAAAGACCAGGCCGCATACTATCGCCATTATAACAAGCATGCCGGCGCGATCGGAAGCTTCTCTTGCCCCCGCTATCATTCTGGACAGAAGCAAAGCATAGGCTAGCAACAGAGAAACGCATCCGATAAAGCCTGTGTTCTCAGCAGTTACAGCAAAGATAAAATCGGTGTGCGGCTCAGGCAGAAATTTCAAAACACTCTGAGACGTTTCAGTGTCGCCTTTAATGCCTGAAAGGCCGCCTTTCCCCACGGTGATCATCGATTGCACGGTATGATATCCGTAACCTCGCGGATCTACGCTCTCCGGATCGATAATGGCATTGATCCTTTCCTGCTGATACCGCTTGATAACACCGGACTTTACGCCGACTATGTAAGCCGTCGGAACAAAAATAGCGGCGCCCACCAATGTCAGAACGACGTACCGAATTCTCACGGCGGACAGGAAATAAACGGCGCCGAGGAGCGGGAAATAGGTCAATGCCTGGCCTGCGTCCGGTTCCAGCATGATCACGCCCACCGGTCCTGCGAGTATGGCCCCTCCGATCAGCATTTCTTTCAGCTGAAGTGTTCGCGGTTTTCGGGCGCCGAAATACTTGGCCAGCATCAGGACCGTCGGTATCTTGACAAACTCAGATGGCTGGAACTGTCCGACCACCGGCAGCTTAAGCCAGGCTTTCTGACCGTTGACCTCCACACCCAGGGGCGTGAGCACCAGCAGCAGCAGAACGAGACCGATCCCATAGAAGATCGGTGCGGCGTCGATGATCCGCCTGTAATCACTAAAAGCAACTATCAGGAAGGCAAAAAGAGCGATGAACAGGCCGATGATCTGTTTGGACCAATAGCCCTCGCTCGGCAGTGCATTGTGGATCTGCCAGACCCCAAATGCGGCTATGGCAATAGCCAGCAATGACGTGAGCCAGTCAAAATCCCGCAGATCGCGTTTCTCAATGATCGCAACCATATTACCGTGAAGCGACCTCGTGTGAAGGAGCTTGTCCCGGACGATGCTTGGCAATGTACGTTTCGTACATTCCTTTCGCGACAGGAGCCGCATGCGAGCCCCCGAACCCTGAGTTTTCGATAAGCACGATCACGGCTATTTCCGGTTTATATGCGGGTGCGAAAGAGACGAACCACGCATGGTCCTTGTTTGCTCCGGAGTCTTTGCCCAACGCTGCCACCTGAGCCGTTCCCGTTTTGCCGGCGATCTCGAAGTCGGGAATGCGAATCCCGGCGCCGGTCCCACCGCCATTCACAACGCCCCACATACCCTTGACCATCACTTCATTTTGCTCGGGAGTCATTTCGATCACTTTGGTCTGGGGCGGAGTGTAAGCAAAGCCCGTTTTTGCCGGGAAATAGTTGATATCGCCCTCCTCACCAACAGCCCCGATGGGCCTGAACTCTTTCAAAAAGTGAGGCGTGTACATATTGCCTTTGACGCCGACACTAGCGACGGCTCTGAGCATCGATATCGGGGTAACCCAAACCGTGTCCTGACCGATGCTCGCGTACACCGTACGAATATCGCTCCATTTACCTTCGTTCTTTTCAACCCAGGCCCTCCAGGATTTGGGGGTCTGGCTGACCTTTTCGTTCGGAAGATCTATTCCGGAGCGACGATCGTACTCGAAGTTTTCGATCATTTTTGTCAATCCGTCGATTCCCATTTTCAGGCCGAGCCGATAGTAGTAGCCGTCACATGATTTGGTTATGGCATAGCTAAGCGGCGGCGCCCCGTGGCTGCCCATGCAGCGAGTGAACTTATTGCCGATGGTGATGCCGCCGCCGCAAACCATGTTCGAATGAGCAACTGTGATAACGCCCTGCTGCAGAGCTCCGATGGATTCCGGGATCTTCCAGGTCGAGCCCGGAGGATACCGTCCCTGAATGGCCCGGTTATAGAGCGGACGCTTTTCGTCCTGCCAATATGCTGCGATCTGCTTTCGTCCCTCCGGCGTCGAGCTGCCTCGAACGAAGATATTGGGGTCAAACGACGGTGCAGAAGCCATCGCAAATATCTCACCGTTATTCGGATCCATGGCGACAACCGTTCCGCGCTTAGTTACTGAATCTAGCAGCTTGCGTTCCGCCTCCATCTGGAGGTCAAGGTCGATCGTGGTCACAAGATCCTGGCCCGACTGGGGCGAAACTATCTCGAGCTCGCTCTGGACCCGCCCGCGGCTGTCGACAAGTACCTTTCGATAGCCCGGCTTACCGCGAAGGTATTCGTCGTAATACTGTTCGAGCCCGCCCTTTCCGATAATGTCACCAGGGCGCAGGCCTCTTTCGATAAACGCGGGATCCTCGAGTTGCTTCGGGCTGATCTCACCGACGTATCCGATAACGTGCGCGAGCGTTGTGCCAAGTGGGTAATATCTTTGCGGCTGGAGTTCGACTCGCAGCTCGGGGAACTCGAGGGAGTGGGATTCGACCCACGTAATGTCCCGTATATCGGCATTTTCCTTGAGAACCATAGCCTCAAATTCGTTTTGCTGCTTTATGAGGTTCAGACGCTCGATGACGAACTGGCGATCGAGGCTCAGGCCGCGAGAATAATCATCCACCCGCTCATTAACCCTAATGGTTTTTAGCGGCTCATTCGAGAGCACGATGTTGTACGTCGGCCGCGAGTCGACAAGTAGCTTTCCGTTACGGTCCAGGATCGCCCCACGCGGTGCCGGTATGGGTATATGACGGACGCGCTGGCTCTCAGCCCGATCGCTGTAGTAATCGCCGTTGACTATCTGTAAGTAGTACAGCCGCGCCCCCAGAAGGGCAAGGAGGATAAAGGCGGCCGCCTGGACGACGCCGACCCTGACACCGAGGTTTTGAACATGATCACCTATTTTCATAAGGCAAAACGAAGCGCACGGACGCTATTTGTTGAGGCGGATCGGGTTTCGCCGTCTGGTTTGTCGACGAGGCGCAAACATATCACGCTTTTTGGGACGAGCCCTCTCACTTGAAAGATTTTGAAGAAGCAGATAGATCAATGTGCCGGCTATTGTTGTGCCGATCAGAGAATATGCACCGGTCACCACAAGATCACCGGACGGAGGTTGGCCAAGCAGCCGATGCAAACCATAAAATACAGCATCGTCAAGTGCACATGCGCCAGCTATGACGGGGATGCGAAGCAGAAGGTTGTCCAGGTAAACCCTGCGCGCCATCTCGGAGACGAGATATGCCACTAATGTTTTCGAAAACCCGTTAGCGCCCAACAATCCACCGCTTAAGGCATCTACGGCGATACCTGAGATCGTTCCAAAGAGGATAGCCCTGATGGAGTTGCGCTGGAGCGCGGCGTACACGACGATGATCAGCGGCAGATCAATGTACGCCATTGGCTCCATGATGTTCCGCAGCGTCCACTGAAGGACGATTGCGAGCACCAATGCAATTGTTAATCTAACCCCTTCCATTCCTATTGTTCTTTGCCCTGCGGATTCTTTTTGACTGCGTTTGGCAACTTCTTTTCGAATTCCGATCTGGCGGGTGGCTCGTAAAGTAGAATGCCGACCTCCTGCATGGAGCTGAGGCGGGCCGCGGGTCGGATAAGTATTTGATGGGTCGTCGTGGCGGACCCGGTGACAACAGAGACGATCTCGCCCACCTTGAGGCCCGGGGGGAATATTCCATCCTGTCCCGTCGTAAATACCGGCTGACCAACCTGCACGTCGACGGTGCCGGGGACGTACTTCATTTCCAAAAGCTCTTTTTTACTCGTGCCGCTTACCACCCCGAGGGCGTTCGACTCGCCGATTTGACCCACGACGGCTCCCAGCCCCGCTTTGTCGCGAGTTATGAGGTCCACCTTTGCCGTTAACGGGCTCACTGCGGTCACGCGTCCGACAAGGCCGCCATTGGTGACGACCGGCATGTTTAACGAGACGCCGTCAAAACTACCCCGGTTTACTATGGACGAATCAAACCAAACGGACGGGTCGCGCCCGATTATCCGGGCCGGCAGGACCTTATATTTGCTTTGCTCCTTAAGCTCAAGCAGTGACGTAAGCCGGTGATTCTCGGCTGTTAGCTCTCCCTTTTGCTGAAGCTCGACCTCGAGCTCCTGAACACGCTGCTTGAGCAGGCTGTTTTCATCCTGGGCCGAGCGCAGGCTGGATATCGATGTGAAATATCGTGAAACAGACGATGTCACGGTCGTAACCGGTGACTGTACAAAATCTGCCGCAGTCTGGGTCCATGACCTAACGATCCGCTGGCCGGACGTGATCTCTCTTGCGTCAAACGCCATCAGAATGAAATTCAACAAAAGCAGTGCGACCATTAACCAGGGTGTTAATCGCCACAGATCTTTCTGACTACGCTCCACCATCGTTCCAGTGAAAAGTGAAAAGTTAAAGGTGAAAGTGAGACTGTGATCTCAACTTGTTGATCGCTTTTGTTAACTAATTACCGGTCATTAATGAATTGTCCCATTTGACGCGTTTGAGGAGTTCGAAATCGGAGAGCATCTTGCCGGTACCAAGCACCACCGACGACAGGGGATCGTCTGCAATGACCACGGGGAGGCCGGTCTCGATCATTAAACGTTTGTCCAGATTCTTAAGGAGGGCGCCGCCGCCTGTGAGAACTATGCCCCGCTCGACGATGTCAGCGGAAAGTTCGGGAGGCGTTCGCTCGAGAGCGACTCGTACGGCATTGATGATGGTTGAAACTGAATCGGAGAGAGCCTCACGGATCTCCTCGTCAGTCATAGTGATCGTTTTGGGTATGCCTTCGATCAGGTTACGGCCGCGAACGTCCATTGAGAGGGGTTCTTCGAGGGGAAACGCACTTCCCAGTGCGATCTTGATAGCCTCGGACGTGCGCTCGCCGATCAAAAGATTGTATTTTCGCTTGATGTACTGAGTGATGGCCTCGTCCATTTCGTTTCCGGCCACTCGCACGGCTCGGGAATAGACGATCCCAGACAGTGAGATAACCGCAATGTCAGTTGTACCACCGCCGATGTCGACGACCATGTTGCCGTGGGGCTCCGTGATAGGCAGCCCTGCGCCGATAGCGGCAGCCATCGCCTCTTCGACCAGATAAACTTCAGAGGCTTTCGCCCTGTACGCCGAATCTTCCACGGCTCGGCGCTCGACCTGTGTGATCTCCGATGGGATGCCGATGACGACTCTCGGACGAACCCACGATTTGCCGTTATGCGCCTTACGGATAAAGTGCTGCAGCATTTTTTCCGTGACCTCGAAATTAGCGATCACGCCGTCCTTCATGGGACGGATGGCAACTATATTACCCGGTGTGCGACCGAGCATTTCCTTGGCATCGCGTCCTACCGCCTCGACCTGGTTCGTGACCTTATTGATTGCCACAATGGAAGGCTCGGACACGACGATGCCGCGCCCCTTAGCGTACACAAGAGTATTGGCGGTGCCGAGATCGATAGCCAGATCGCTGGAAAACAGGCTGAACAGAGACTTAAATGCCATTTTTATAACTATTTGACCAGAATAACGAGTATTTTATCGGAATGATCGTCGCCTGATAGAGATGCGATCGGGACAGCACAACAGAACGCCGGTAAATCCAACATCTAACCTAACAGCATACACCCAACAGCCGCCATATTTCTACTGTAAATAAAGCTATTTTTTCGCGTGCACAAAATAAAACAGCTATCGTTTAACAAACAAAAGGCGGCCGTTTGGCCGCCCTCGTATCGTCATGAATCAATGATCATTCCAAACCTATAAAGTCCAGGTCCGTGAGAGCCCCCGCCAACGTTATTACCCGATTAGCAAACCGATAGCGCCTCGCCGCTGCCCGCACGGTATAGTTCTCGCCGGTCGCTACATCATTGAACTGGTAAAAGCCGAAGGAATTGGTAATGGTGCTGCGTGTTACACCCGAAGCACTGCTGATACTTACCGAGGCATTACGAATCGCACGCGAGTCCGGAGTGAGTACACGCCCAGAGATAGTTACGGACTGAGCCGCGGTGCTCGTAATTAACAGGCTGACATCGTCGATCGTCAGATTATCCGCTCCAGTCGTGCCCGCCGGGCGGAAGTAGTGGAACTGCAAGACGTGAGGAGCTCCATCCGCAAAAGCCGATAGATTTAATGTCTTTAAGCTGTAAGCCGATTCGGCCGAGCCAGGCTCATTGATCGTCTGAATAATGTTGCCGTCCATCCTGATCGACAGTACAGAAGAGGACGGGGCCGTTATAAAGCCAAAACGCATGAAATAGTTAAGTGTTGCCGTCGTCCCCGCGGGGACCGTGACAGTCTGGCTTACAGTCCCCGTTTCTGCCGACGCGGCGTCAGCTGCATCAAACCATATCCAGGCATTCCCGGCTCGCGGTCCGGCGGTTCCCCCGCCTGAACCGCAATCCGCGAAGGTGCAAATGGAGGTGCCAAACCTTGTCGAGGTGGATGCCCAGTTTGGATTCATCACAATGGCGTTGGTCGGCTGGCCGACACTTCCCTCAAAGCCGCCGTCTGTTATCACATTAACGGGTGTGGGGGCTGGAGTAGGCGTCGCAGTGGGTGTTGGCGTCGGGGCTCCGCCGCAACAGTTCTTGGACGTCACATTGACAGTATCCACATACCATCCAGCCTTAGCTTCACTTTCGTCGGAGGCCATTCTAAACCGAAGTTTGACCGACTGTCCCGCCATGGTGGCCGGGAGGTTGACCCTCGTCGTGATGAACGAGGACTGGAGTCCCGTCCACGCCATTCGCCCACCGATAGGGCTGGAATAACCAACGT
>JBHENG010000043.1:0-20730 GCA_046262195.1 Pyrinomonadaceae bacterium
TCGCAAGGGTATCGGTCCTTCATTTAGCCGATCGCGCAACTCCTCGCCATCGAGCAGTTCCGAGACGACGTAAAGGATCTCGTCCTGAGTATCGACGTCGTAAATAGCCAGAATGTTTGGATGGTTGAGTGCGCCGGCGGCTTGAGCTTCCTGTTCGAAACGTGCGACCCGGTCTTTATCCGCCGAAAAATCAGCCGGCAGGACCTTGATCGCTACCTCACGCCCGATCTTTGGGTCAAAGGCACGATAAACCTCACCCATCCCGCCCTCGCCTATCTTCGAGCGGATCTCGTATCGACCAAGTTTTGTGCCTTCAGTAATTTTCATTTCTTCAACTCCGCCGTCCAGTAGAGGACGAAGGTGACGGGCTGCGAGTTCGTCGTGTCATCCAGGTGTTGACCGGGAAACGCTGTCAGTTCCGCGTCCGGACATCGTTATTCATTGCATCGGCAATACCGGCAGCGGCACTGCCGTCCGGAACAGGCAAGCCGGACATCCGATCTCAGGAATCCGGAACGGCCGGGCCTCCGATTCTTGCTATTCGCAGCGTCGGTCGTGGTTAGGCCTTAGATGTTACGATTCTTATGTCTCAAGCTCAAGCTCCAAACTGAAAAGCCCGCGGGGGGCTATCCTGAATTCTCGTGATTCTGGGCTATTGTTGCGGCTGGATGCGGAGCATGTAGCTGCAGATGTTAAGCGGCACGCCGGGGGTGAGGGCGACGCGTTCGCCGCGGGGGAGGTCGTTGTTGTTGACGGCGGCAGGGTTTTTGCCTTCGCTGACGGCCCAGAAGTTCCCTGTTCCGTCGGTCATCAGTGTGAGATGGCGGCGGCTGATCTCGACGTCGCCCGAGAGCGGTATATCCACGGGCTTCGATTTGGAACCGCGGCCGACGACGATCTCTTTTTGATAGATCGGGACGACATTTTGCCGGACGCCCCCCCGCCAGATCTCAAGCTTGTACAGCTCGTTCATACGGGACCTGACCTCGGTCATCTCTTCGTTGTCGCCGGAGGTCAGGCGTTCGGCCTGCTGTATGTGGGCGTTCTGGAACATTGGTGGTGCCGCGACCTGAGCCGGAGCCCCGGCGCCCATCTTGACGTTCGGGTCAGTAATTTTGCCTGCCGTACCGACGGGGGGCGGGACGCCGGCGGTCTTCGGACGCGTCAAGACGCCGGTCTTGTTACTGTTAGCGTCCTCCCAGCTATGCTGGACCCTGACGGTGCCTTTTTCTAGAGTGCCGTCGATGCGCAGCTCTATGACAAATGAGCGCGTCTCGAGCTTTTTCTTGCCTGCGATCTCTTTAGCGCGTTCGGCGAGGATGTGATACAGCCCCTGCTCGAGGCCCTTTCGTTTGACGCCCTGCCATTCCTTGTCATCGTCACTGCTGAGAAATATCGTGTATTCGCTCGGGATTATGGTCGTGCCCTGCGGCAGCGGCACGAGCTCGGCCTGCATTACCTCCTCCACCGCGCGTGCGATCTTTACGATGAACTCCTCGGCCTTGCTGCGCGGTTTTACCTGAGCGTCTCGCGCCGCTTCCTCCAGGACCAATTCAGAGGTCTCACCGTCTATCCACCGCCGGACTTTATCTAAAACGCTCAATGCAGCTCCTTAAATCGCTCTAATTATTGCTGATATCGAGATACTTCCCGTTCAGCCACCCCCGAGAAACATTTCCCTGCGAAGGCCGATCCCGCCCTTGTTCTATCACATCAACGTGATACCAATTATTCTGCGAATTTACAATCCGCACCTTTGAGTTTTTGGTCACCAAGCCGATGGGATCGTTGTTTGTGTTCGGCGATGGCCGCAGATATATGTCCGTATTCGCGACGCCCGTCTGCGGCTCGCGAAACGGATTTCTGATCTCTGGCACGATGCCGCGACCCCGCATGTAGCTCGCCGTTCCGTACAAAATGCCGGCAAACAGCCCCGCAACGACTGTGAATGTCGCTACCCGGCGCAAGGCCCGCGTGCGCGGCTTTTCTCGTACGGCAGCTTTGTGCGGAAGGCCGATATTTGGCGGCCTCACTTCATCCGGCGTGACGCGGTCGGGTATGTGTTCGATGGGCGGGTGGTCGAGCGGCCCGGTCAGCCGCGACGGGTTTTCCGCAATTGCGTCGAAGTGCGGGACTTCAGGCGCAATTGCTGTATAGCCTTTTGAAATGTGCGGCCTGGGCGCCTCGGCGCGAAAGACGGTTCCGACTTCCCCGTCAGCAACGAGCCGCCTGACAGCAGCGAGGTCGGCCCAGAATTCCTCGACCGAGTGCTGCCGCTGGCCGGGATCGCGGTCGGTGGCCTTTAGCAGTACGCGGCACAATTCGTCAGCCCACTCTTCGTCGCGCACGGCATCGGGTATCTTTGTGATCGACTCGTTCGCAAAGGCCCTCGGCGGCTCGCCGGTCAAAAGGGTGTACGCCGTCTTAGCCAACGAATAGACATCGGCGGCCTCGGTCAAAAAGGTGGAAGGCAGGTTACCGGTGTGGCCCGCCGACAGAGGGCTGTGTTCGGGCGGCGCGTAGATGTTGGTCCCGACACGCGTGATCGGGGCATCGGTCGCGGTGACGCGCGCGACGCCAAAGTCCGCGATCTTGACTGTCTCAAGGTCGGCCGTGAGCAGCAGATTCTGCGGCTTTATGTCGCGATGGATGATGCCGTTACGATGGGCATGGCCGAGGCCCGCACAGACCTGTTCGATATAGCTCAGGGCCTTGGACTGGTCCAGTTTCTGCTTTCGCAGACGGCTCTGGAGATCGCCGCCGGCCATAAACTCCAGCACAAGGTAATGAAAGACGGTGCCATTCAGATCTCGGGCGGTGCCGTGGCCCAGTCGGCTGATGATATTAGGGTGCCGGACGCGGTCGAGGGCTATCGCCTCGTTCTGAAAATTCTCGACGAGCGTTCGTTCGAGGTCCTCGTCAAGGTCATCCTGAAGAAATACATTCAGCGCCTTGATGACGACGCTGCGGTGGGGCGACTGTGGCGCGGCGATGATGTCGCGGGCAAGAAATATCTCTGCGTAGCTTCCACGGCCGAGCTGCTCGGAAATGTCATAACGACGGTCAAGTCGGCAATTATCAAGCGAAAGCTCTTTCATCTGTAAAGAACGGCAAAACGCGCAATTCGTCCCTTGTGTTCAATACGATATCACAAAGTCAATGTTCAAAAAATGAACGGTTCGACACCGCAAAAAGGAGGCTCCGGGGGTCCCCTGTCGGCGTGCATGGGAACTTGATGGCCGTCGCTTCGTATTCGACCGTAGAGGCGTGTGGCGAACCCCGCGGCAGCTTTGCATTGACAATGGATTTCGCTAGAATCGCATTAATGCGTTGCGAAGTGTTTATGCCCGTAAATGGCTGAAAAAACAACGGTTTCAAAAAAGAAAATTTCAGCCGACTGGCTGCTGCAAGGCGCTCTCTCGCGGATCGGCGATATGCTCGACAGCGTTACAGGGCGGAAGTGGACGCCCGCGAGCAGCCTCGCTACGAGCGGGCTGATCGAGAGACTAAAGAAGCTGCTTGACAAGGAAGCCAGGGAGGTCCCCGGTAAAGGCACCGTGGTGCCACACAATATCAAGCTCAAGATGCAGTGGGACAAATTCTCGACCGACGCCGAGGATGCCATCGCAAAACTGCAGAACGAGCTGTTGATAGCCGCCGCGGATCATATCAATGACCGTCTTTATTACACATACGCGCCGCTCAAGCTCGAGGTAAAACAGGACTATTTTACAGAGGGTGTAAAGCTTTTCGTCAGCTTTGATACGTTTGCCCAGGAAGCGAACGAGGGTGAGCTGAATGTGACAATGCCCGCGATAAATATCCCGGGAGCGCTGTTGTCCGCACCCGAGCCCGCCGTCCCCAGGTCGACAGAATTCATTGCGAGGTTCGAGGCCGGTGGCAAAGCCCGCGAGCGGAAGCTGCAGTTGAATGCCGGAGATCGCCTCTCGATCGGTCGGACCGGCAGCAACGACCTCGTTATTGATGACGCGAGCGTGTCAAAAATCCACGCTTCGCTTGCATTGAATGCTGAGGGCGCCCTTTCGGTGGCGGACACGGGCTCAACCAACGGAACTTTCATTAATGGCGTCCGTATGTCATACGGAAAAGCAAGCGTACTGACGGAAGAAGACGTTGTGAGATTTGGTTCTGTGGACGTTGTATTTGAAAAACTGCCGGATGAACCCTCATCTAGCGCCCCTGAACAGGACGCTGACGACCAGACGGTCCAGATCGACGGCTTTGAGTTCACATCGCGTCACGACGAAAAGACTGGGCCGGACATTCCTTCCCCGGATGAGGAAAAAGGCGGCGAGGATGAGACAGCCGCTGCTAACCAGGAAGAAAACGAGGAAGAAGAGGCCGATAAGGCCGAATGATGAGTCTTCTGCTTTTTTTCATCGACTGGAGCAAGTGGCGGCTGGATAATATCTTTGGCAGTCAGGTGCTCGAACGCACGCCGGCCGGCCTCACCATCTTTTACCTGGTCGGCATAGGCATCCTCGTCGGCGCCCTTGTTATCACATTCATCGATAATTTTCGGCGGCCCAAGTTGATCTTTGAGCAGGAGCTGCCGCCGGAGGTGCGGCGAAAGCTCACCCAGACGGTTGCGAACCGCAGTCTGTGGCTATGGCAGTGGATCTTTGCCATTCTGGCATTCATTGTGTTTGGTTTTCAGGTCTATTGGACCCATTTTGCCGATGAGTCTAACCAGCAGTTTCAGGCGCTGAATTACAAAGACCTGCGAGGGCGACGGACCAGCGCCGCGAGCCTGCGCGGCTGGATGCTGGACAGGTCCGGAAAACTGGGCGGCGCCCTGGCCTATTACAAGCTGAACAGCGACGGGAATATTGGGCGGAGCTTTTCACTTGAAAGGGAGATGGCCCACCTTCTCGGCACCGAGCGCGGCACGCCGGGCCTCGAGAGAACACTTTACCAGCGGCAGCGGGACCCCATGCCGGAATCCTGGGAGGTCCTGACGAGGATCAAGAAACCCGAAGACGAGCAAAAAGACGTCCGCATCACCGTCGATCGCGACCTGCAGGCATTTCTGGCGGCGCAGCTCCAGGGGAAGAAAGGCGCCATCGTCGTGCTGAATCCGCAGACGGGCGATCTACTCGCTATGTATTCAAATCCTTCGTTCAGCCTTGCCGAGGCGCAGGACCTCGAATCGTATCTAAAGCTCGAGGGAAACAAGCGCGACAAACCCCTGCTGAATCGTGCGACGCGCGAATTTTACGTGCCCGGCTCTACTTTTAAGACCTTTACGATGATCTCAGCCTTTCGTGCCAACAAACAAAACGCGGTATTTGCGAGCTATCCTCAAGGTTTCCGTCCGACCCGCGGATCCAGGCCGATAGTGGATGCCACCCAGAAGCTCGGGCCGGACGGCTCGGTGGGCGGAGCTTGCGACGGCGGATGTCAGGAAAAGGACATCACCTTCGCCTATAAAGTCTCGAGCAACCAGTATTTTGCGCAGCTCGCCATCGAGCTGGGGCGGGAGCGAATGCGTGAAACCGCCTTAGCGGTCGGCATCATGCCGGTTGATTCGCCGGAGGACGCACTTGTGCAAAGGTTTTTCCCGAACATCTGGAACACAAGTAATCCGAACATCGCCAATGCACTTGCCCCGCAGCAAGCTGCAATCGTCACCGGAAATGAGATCTCGCTGTATGATCTAGGAATTGAGGGCATGGGCCAGGGTTTTGCGGGCCAGATGACTCCATTTCAGATGGCATTGATCGCATCGATCCCGGGCAACATGGAAGGCAAACTGATGAAGCCGAGAATCGAGGCCGATCAGCCTCCACAGGCATTTGGTCAGGTCCTATCTCCGCGGCAGGCGGCGGCAGTTCGTGGGGTGATGTCGACCGTAACCGAGGAACCGGGTGGTACAGGGACCGTCATATCATCAAAATTAGCCGGGACGGGCATCAGAACCGGAGGAAAGACCGGCACCGCGGAAAAGCTGGCGCCCGAGTACGACGCTAAGGGCGTGTTAAAGACCATCACAAAGAGACGTCGGAAAGCTAATGGAGATTGGGAGGAATACAAGGCGCCCGTAATGTACGAACGCACCGACAGCTGGTTCATCACGATAGCACCGCTGGAGCGACCGCAGGTCGCCATCGCCGTCGTTGTTGAGGGGGGCGGCTTTGGCGCGACGACTGCGGCGCCGATAGCCGCGAATGTAATTCTCAAAGCGCGCGACCTCGGTCTGCTCGGCGATCAGTATAAGGGTAAGGCCCCGTCACAGCCCGCGCCTCCAAAGAGAAAAGGTCGATAGACGTGAAAAACAGGACTTCATCGCATTTCTTTATTCTGGTTTTGACGGTATTCGTGACCGCGGTCGCCCATTATGCCATCTATTACGGGGCGTTGATCAGGGGATATGAGACAAGTGCGATGACGGCGTATCGGAACCTTTTATTTCTTTGTTTACTGTCAGTTCTGCCCATTTTCATAAAGCGATTTCTCAAGTTTGAAGGCAACTGGACGTTGTACACTACTGCAGTCTTGCTGTTCTCGGTAGGCCTCACTGTTCAGTACCGCCTGTTTAGCGATCCAGAATACACATCACGCCGAGACAAAGCCGAGGCACGCCAGCATAAGATCAAGGTGCTTCAACTGCACTACATTCAAGAGAATTATTCTGCCGAAAAGAAACAGATAATGGGGCTGCCGCCGACGCCGCCCTCGCCCGTGGACCTTTCAGCGCAGACCCCCCGGTCGGCACCTGAAGGGTTTGCCGAGGTTTTTCTCTCAGGCAAAACGGTCAATCCGGTATTGGGCATATTGGGTATGATCGGCGCCTTCATTCTGCTTAGAAAAGACAAGGTTCTCGAGTTGCTGCAAAAGAACGGATTTTTGATCGTGCTGCTGACGCTCGGACCGCTTTTTTTCGCTGCCATATGGTCTCGCGGCGGGAAATTCGGTGGGAATCTGACACCCTGGGAACTTGCCAAAATACCTTTTTTGGTCGGCTTCGCGGCAATACTCGCCGTTCTGTATAAGAACCTCGCGCGCACGTACTGGGGCCTGCCCAGGGCAAAGGATGCGTTGCCGCTGATCTTTATGGCGGTACTTCCTTTCCTCCCGTTTTTCGTGCTGAAGGATTTCGGCCAAATGATGGTATTCAGCGCGGTCTATGCCACGCTGTACTTGATAGCTGTGCGGCGTTTCCCACAGCGTTTCGTGCTTATCGGCAGTGTTTTACTTGTTGCCTCGATCCTGATCGTGGGTGCCCTGCCAGTCAAGACGCAGGAAAAGATACCGCTGTTGCCGACCCTTGCTTCACCCGTGAAAACAATTCTGCCAGACCGCATTCAGCAGCGATTTCACCTGTGGCTCGACGGGTTTGATCCGCCCACACCCGAAACTTCATGGTGGAAGAACGATTATAACGACTATTACAAAAAGCTCGTCGAGAAGGACCCGGGGCTGCCGCAAATGCTCGAGGAGGAGCCAGATCTGCAGAGGACGATAAACGTCGATGCGTGGTTCGATATTCTTGCCTTTCAACCGGCACAGGCGACGTTTGGACTAGCATCCGGGGGCACCACCGGTCGAGGTTTTGGGCTGGGATATCCTGAGTTAATACCCGTCGCGGACTCGGATTACATCTTCGCCGCCCTGGCCGAAGAACTTGGACTTTTAGGGGGTTTGTTGGTAACCTTTGCCCTGATCGTTTTTGTCAGCGCCGGCGTGCGAACGGCCCGCGATTCGCGTGATATGTTCAGCAAATTGTGTGCGATCGGGCTAGCGGCTTTTATCGGATTTCAAGCGTTAGTGAACATGGGGGGCATCACACGAGCGTTGCCCATGACGGGCATAACATTACCGTTCGTGAGCCATGGCGGGTTCAGCCTCATCACCAGCTTTATCATGCTGGGTATGATCATGGCTTTTTCCCATAGAAACAGTATGGATCGTTATCGCGATCAGCTTAAGCCAACAGAGCAGGCTCCTTAACATATTTGTTGGTATGACGACAGTTAGGTGTTGGGAGATAGTGGATGCAGATGCAGACTGAACTTCGTATATTGTCCGCCTCAGTGACCGATCGCGGGCTGAGCGAAAAACGGCTGGAGAACGAAGATTCTTATCTCGAGATGCCGGGCATCGGCTTGTATGCCGTAGCCGATGGCGTCGGAGGAGCCCAGGCCGGTGAGGTCGCATCGCAAATGGCCACGGAGATCCTTGCCGAGGCCTTCTCTAACGTGCCGCCGGGTTCGGACGCAGAAACGGTGATGCGCTCGGCCATCGAAAAGGCAAATGCCGCGATTTACCAGATGGCCCTCCAGCTGCCGCAGCTCTCCAGCATGGCAACCACTGTCGTTGCACTTCATCTCTCTGATAACATCGCGACGATCGGTCATGTCGGCGATTCGCGTCTGTACCGGCTCGACCGCAGCGGCGAGCTGCGTCGAGAGACAAATGACCATTCGGTCGTGGCGGAAGAGGTCAGGGCCGGGAGAATGACCGAGGAACAAGCCGAAAACCACCCGAGCCGCAATGTGATCAGCCGCGCACTCGGCGCTGAGCAAACTGTTGACGTTGACCTCCGCACGATCATGGTCGAGCCGGGCACGGCGTTTCTGATCTGTTCCGACGGTATCACACGACACGTAGGAGACAATGAGATCAAGGGAGTATTGAGCTTTGGAGGCGACCCGGCTGAGATCTGCGATTACCTGAAGCAGCTATGTTACGGCCGTGGTGCTGAGGATAACCTTACGGCAGTTGTCGTCAAGGTGGCGACGGGAGCTGAACGATCGAATGGGCACAAACCGTCCGCTCCTGACACGGAGGCGGTCACTCTCGACCTTGACGAGCCGACTGAGGCCACGGCGCGGGCACCAATAGTTCCGGCGTTGACTGAACGCGACGACGATGACGATCTGCTTGAGTTAGATACGGTTGAACCGGCTGCATCAAGGGATTCGATCCAAACGGATCTGGAGCCGCCTGAACCGGAATTTCCCGTTGAGCAGGAGGTGCCGGAGGCAGCGGCTGCCACGCAAGCCGAGCCGGAAATCCCGGCGGAGCAGGATGAACCGCAGCCGCAATCCTCAGCCGATGTCGAGTACAATTGGGAATCGCGGTCAGAGTATGCAGGATCGGGGTCCACCACCGGTTCTCAATTAGAGCCGGACACCGGCGAGCTGCAATGGGAGCAGAATGATGGTGCCGGATCGCAGCCCACGATCGCTGTTGATGATGCCGACACGGCGGTAGAGCAGCCTACGCGTGACTACCCTTCTCCGCCAGCGGTCGCCGAGCCAACTCCATACCAAATAGAGTCCGTGGAACCCACGTCGTCGGCAGGGGAAGGTGTACCGACGGCTGATTCGGGGTCTTCACCAATCAGTGAGAGCTGGGATTCATTCTATAAGGAAGAAGCTCCTTCCGAATCAGGCTCAAAAGCAGCAACCGCGGCAGCGATGTTATTGATCGGAGCACTCATTGGACTGGTCGGTTCCTATTTCTTCCTCGCGCCCGGGCCCCCACCGACCACCAACCTGTCGCAAACCGAGATGAGGAGCGGCAATGTGCCTTTGACCGCATTTGAGGAGAGTCGACGGATAGTCGACAAGACACCTGCCGAAGCCCTCCAGCGTTTTGCGGTCGACCCACGCGACGCCGAAGATTTCTTCCTGCTCGGCCGGGCACATCTGCTGTTGGCTAATTACCCGCAGGCTCGTGCCGCATTTCTATCGGCAAAAGAGCGGATCGCAGCCGGAGACGTGGACGCCAATAACACGAGGAACATAGAGACGGACATTGCCATCGGAATGGCCGTTATCAGTGATTCCACCATCCAAAGCGTGCTGAAAAAAGAGCTGGAAAGCGGTACGGCCTCGTCAACAAACACCAACGCCAAAGCGGATACGATCAGATAGATTCGGCGCCGATCTGACGTCTGGCCTCGAAGAGAACAATGCCAGCCGAGACCGCGAGGTTAAGGCTCTCGACATCTGGCGCCATCGGGATCCGCATCGACTCAGAGACCAGGCTATGATCGACTTCGGCGATGCCACGGGCTTCCGATCCGAATATGAGCAGCCGAGGTATCGTCCAGTCCACGTCCACGTAGGTCTTTTCCCCAGCCATATCGGCAGCGGTGTTGGTCAAACATATCTTTTTCGACCATCCGAATGCTTCTTCAATCGAGCAGCCCTGCCATACCGGCAGCCTGAAGGCGGCCCCCATGCTGGCACGGAGCGATCGCGTCGAATACGCATCGCAAGAAGCTTCTGTAATGATGACGCCGCCGATCCCAGCGGCCTCCGAGGTTCGCAATATAGCACCAAGGTTCGACGGGTTGTTGATCTTGTTAAGTAACAGGACGATGGGAACATCGGCGGTTGCGAATCGCTCTTCCAGCAACGCGTTGCCTTTGCACGGGCGCTTGGCAAGTACAAGTATTCCTTGCGGCGTTTTTGTGTCGGCTATCGAGCCGAAGAGTCTCTGTGAAATCCTGAACATCGTCGGCACACTATTTTTGACTGATCCCAATACAGCCTCATCGGTAAAGTCTTCAGAGACATATGCCTCGACGATCTCGAGGTCGGACCGAAGAGCCTCGCCAACAAGTCGAACGCCCTCGATAAGTATCAGGTCGGTGACCTTTCTATCTCGGACCTTTCGCACCCCGACGAGCCGACGGTTATCGCGGCTCGTTATTTTCTCAAGGCCGTTCATTGTCAATCATTTAATCATTTATTAAACCGTTTTGAAAAAGACTCCGATATGGCTAAACTTATGCGGTATGAAGCCTGAATCCAAATCAAAAGGCAAGATCGAACTACTCAGAGAAAGATCTCTGACCGCAGAAGAAGGTGGCGGTCCCGTACGCATAGAGAAGCAAAAGGCGGGTGGAAAAATGACTGCCCGCGAGCGGGTAAATTTCTTTCTTGATGAAGGTAGTTTTGAGGAATTCGATAAGTTTGTGGTGCACAGATCCACTGATTTCGGTCTGGATGAGCAAAAGTTTCTGGGCGATGGGGTCATCACCGGTCACGGCCTGGTCGACGGGCGAGAAGTATTTGTTTTTGCACAGGATTTCACTGTGTTCGGCGGCTCGCTTTCGGAAACGCACGCGCAAAAGATCTGCAAGGTCATGGACATGGCGATGAGAACCGGGGCCCCGATAGTTGGGCTCAATGACTCAGGCGGTGCTCGGATCCAGGAAGGTGTGGTCTCACTTGGCGGTTACGCCGACATTTTCCTTCGGAATACTCTGGCCAGCGGTGTGATCCCCCAGATCAGCTGTATTCTGGGGCCATGTGCCGGCGGGGCCGTTTATTCGCCAGCGATCACTGATTTCAACGTGATGGTAAAGAACACATCTTACATGTTCATTACGGGTCCGGACGTAATCAAAACCGTAACGCACGAGGACGTGACGAAGGATGAGCTCGGTGGTGCGATGACCCACAACTCAAAGTCGGGAGTCGCACATTTTGCTGCAGACTCCGATGAGCACGCGTTGCGGCTCACTCGTGAGCTGCTGTCATTCATTCCCTCGAACAACCTGGACGACCCTCCTTTTTTACCGACAACGGATCCGATTGACAGGGCCGATGAGAAACTCAATTCGATGGTGCCCGAATCGGCAAGTCAGCCTTACGACATTCGGGATATCATCCATAATGTTGTCGACGAAGGCTATTTCTTTGAGGTGCAGGAGCATTTTGCTCCGAACATCGTGATCGGGTTCGCCCGGCTTGGCGGAATTTCGGTCGGTATTGTTGCAAATCAGCCCGCCTTTCTCGCCGGGGTACTTGATATCGACGCTTCGGTAAAAGCCGCACGATTTGTCCGGTTTTGTGACTGCTTCAACATACCCTTGATAACTTTTGAGGACGTTCCGGGCTTTTTACCAGGGGTAAATCAGGAGCATTTTGGCATCATCCGACACGGGGCGAAGCTTTTGTACGCTTTTGCGGAGGCAACTGTGCCAAAGATCACTGTCATCACCCGCAAGGCGTACGGCGGTGCGTACTGCGTCATGGCGTCCAAACACATCAGAACGGACATTAATTTTGCGTATCCAACCGCTGAAATAGCTGTAATGGGGTCAGAGGGTGCCGTCGGCGTCCTGTTCCGCCGGGAGATCGCGGAACATGACGAGGCATATCGGAAAGCAAAAATAGCCGAATTTGACGAGAAATTTGCCAACCCTTACGTTGCGGCGGAACGTGGTTACATCGACGAGGTGATCGAGCCGCGTTTTACCAGACCGAAATTGATCCGTGCCTTATCACTTTTGAAGAACAAACGGGACACCAATCCACCTAGAAAACATGGAAATATACCCTTATAAAGTACTTTTCCGTGTTAATGTAATTTCTGTACCATGATATGTAATTGTCGTTATTGATCTGCTTACGGGATACTTCATCTTTTACCTTAACAAATGAGCCTCCCTTCTCTGGCCCGACCCACAATTGCCGAGATAGACCTCGCGAATCTACGCGCTAATCTGCGGTCCTCGCGCAGTTTTATTGGTGAAGATCTCACCTATCTGGCCGTGGTTAAAGCAGATGGCTACGGGCACGGAGCCAGGGAGTGCGCCCGAGCGTTGCGTGACGAGGGGGCTGGATGGCTCGGGGTGGCGACGCCGGAAGAAGCCTTTGATCTCAGAACCGCGGGGCTCGACGGTCCGATACTTTGCATGGGGGGCTTTTGGCCGGGCCAGGAGGATTACATCATTGGACTGGACTTGACGACCGTTGTTTTCTCGGTTGAGTTGGCGGCCCGACTGAATGCTGCTGCCGCAGCGGCTGATCAAATAGTCCAATATCATGTAAAGATCGACACCGGTATGGGCCGCGTAGGCATCCGTTTTGATGATCTTGAGGTATTCGCACGTGCGCTTTTAGGTTTCAACAACCTAAGACTGGATGGGTTGATGACGCATTTTGCCGCAGCTGATGATCTAACTGATGATTTCACAGATCTTCAGGTACGCCGTTTTTACGATGCTGTCGATGTATTCAAGGCTGCGGGTCACGATACGACCTATATCGATCTCGCTAACTCACCCGGAGCAGTTGCCCATCCCGATGCGCGTGGCAATATGGTCCGCCTCGGCGGCATTCTTTACGGTTTAGGGGGCGATGTACTGCCGGACGGGATACCAAAACCGACTCTAAAACCCGTAATGTCGCTGCATACGGCAATCACGCAGATAAAGAGGGTACCTGCCGGCGAGACCATCGGATACGGCCGGACCTTCACGACCAAGCGTGACACGCAGATAGGGACGATACCGATCGGATATCACGATGGCTACCCTCGCGCACTCTCAAACAAAGGACATGTTCTGGTAAATGAAAGGCCGGCCCCGGTGCTCGGGCGCGTTTCGATGGACTGGACCGTGATCGACTTAACCGATGCGCCCGACGTAAAAATTGGTGATCGGGTGACGGTGATGGGCCGTCAAGGCGGCCTGTCCGTCACGGCCGAAGACCTTGCGAAGCTAACAAACACCATATCCTACGAGATCACGTGCGGAATCAGCTCGCGGGTTCCCCGCCGCTATATTGAGTCCGACGAATAAAATCTACTTCGCCCCCGACCCAGGTTGAATTCGAACCGCCAACTTACCATAATCGATTGAATGAAGTGGTTTAGGAACTTTGAGTGGAAAGAGTTTTTCGCAAAACTATATGAAAAGGCGAACGAAACTGACCTATTCGGACGTGCGGCTCAGGTCGCGTTTTTCTTTTCCTTCGCATTCTTTCCGCTGCTTCTAATACTGCTGACATTGTTCGGCATCCTCCTGGATACCACCGACACGCTGCAGAAAGAGCTTTACCAGTATCTTTCCCAGATTATGCCGGGCAGCGCGTATCAACTTGTCCGTACCACCATGGACGAGATCATCGAGAGCAGCTCTGGGGGCAAGCTCACGCTGGGCATATTTGCCACCCTTTGGTCCGCTTCTGCCGGAGTCGACAGCCTTAGAAGTGCGTTGAATTCGGTTTATGAGGTAGATGAGTCGCGGGCCTACTGGAAAACCAAGCTTCAGTCGCTGGTGTTGACGTTCCTTTTTATCCTGCTGCTTGCGGGGGCGCTTGGCATGGTAACGGTTGGGCTGCAGTTCCTGGACACCACGGTAAAAGCGGTCGGCTTTGAAGTTTCGCCCAGCTGGGTACTTACCGTGATCCAGTGGATGGGATTTCTGATCGCCATGCTTTTTTCTACCGCAGTGGTCTATAGCTGGCTCCCAAGCTTTGAAAAGTTTCGGTGGGTATGGGTTAGCCCCGGCGCGATCGTAGCAATATTTTTGTGGGTTATTTCTACCGGCGGCTTTCGCCTTTACCTCCAGTACTTCAATACCTATAACAAGGCTTACGGCTCGTTAGGCGCGGTGATCATATTAATGCTCTGGATGTATCTGACGGGCATTGCCCTGCTGATCGGCGGAGCGATAAACTCGGTGCTCACCGAGATGTCTGCCAGCTCCGGTGCGAAAGAGGCACAGAAAGGAGAAACGGAGCACCAGATCAGGAAGATGAAAGAGAAGCAGTCAAAGGAAAAGGAGTAAGGTTTAGTTTCGGATAGCCAGATGGTATTCTCAAGTCGCAGTACTCATCCGATAGACATCTATGTCCCTAATGCTTCAGGAGATCGCCGAGCAGCCGGACGTTCTCGAACGCACCATTGCGGCCGAAAGCACAAAGATCCGAGGCCTCGGAGACCTGCTGCGGCAAAAAGACATTGACCTTATAGTACTTGTTGCACGCGGCAGCTCGGACAACGCTTCCCTTTTCGGACGGTATCTTCTGGAGGTCACGACAGGGATTCCCGTTTCACTTTCCGCTCCCTCGGTTTTCACGCTTTACAAAGCAAAATTACGGCTCAAACGTGCGGTGGTTATAGGTGTTTCCCAGTCGGGTGAGGGCGATGATATCAACCAGGTACTGGAGCAGGCGAAAGGTTCGGACGCGTTCACGCTGGCAGTAACTAACGAGGCCGCTTCAACCATGGCCGGTATCGCCGACGAGACGCTGTTGATACATGCGGGACGCGAACGCTCCGTCGCGGCCACCAAGACCTACACCGGTCAGATGCTGAACTTTTACATGCTCGCTGCTGCTCTGGGAGACAGGCGGCTTGATTACAAGTTGATTCCGTCGTTTACACAGGCAGCGTTAGAATTACAGCCGCAGATAAATGAGCTTGTTCAGCGATATGTTTTCATGGAAAACTGCGTAGTCGTCGGCCGCGGCATGAACTACGGCAATTCGTATGAGCTGGCCTTAAAGTTGATGGAAACCTGCTACGTTGTGGCGGAGCGGTTCTCGTCCGCAGATTTTTTTCATGGGCCCCTCGCGATCGTCGAACGGCGGTTCCCGGTAATACTGTTCGCACCCACGGGCGTGACGAAGAAAAGCAGCATTGACCTGTTGAACGACCTGCGCGATCTGCATGCCGATTCCCTCGCGATCACAAATGATCCGGAAATAGCGGCGTTATCGTCCCGCCATTTGATGATGCCGTCAGACATAGACGAGTTTCTGTCGCCGATCCCCTTCATTATTCCTGGGCAGCTGTTCGCAGCGCTGCTTTCCGAAGCAAAAGGGTTAAATCCCGATGCGCCGCGTTCGCTTTCAAAGGTAACAAAAACTTTATAACCGCCGATCACGCAGATGCCGCCGCGGACAGGAGAGCCTCGCGCATTGCTCCTGCTGTCCTCCAGCGCGAATCTACGTGTTTCGCGAGCGCCGTCTCGACGACCTGGGCCACGTGCGGCGGTACGTTAGGGACGCGACTACGTAGCGGAATAATGGGCTTCTCAAAAATTGCCTTCACGGTCTCAGCAATACCGGCCTTTGGGCTGATATCCAGGGCATGCGCACCGGTCACAAGGCTGTAGGCCGTCATTCCCACGGCATAAATATCTGAGGGTGGACGGACCTCCTTAAAATCGCGCACCTGCTCGGGCGGCATGTAGGCGATGGTACCGGCAACATCGCCGACCATCGTCACGCCGCTCATCCCGGTTTGTTTAAAGCTCTTTGAAAGCCCGAAATCAGTTAATTTCGCCGTTGGTTCCGAACCATCCGCCGTTACCAGGATGTTTTGTTCCTTTATGTCCCGATGAACAAAACCTTGCGAATGCGCGAAATCCAGCGCGGCCAATGTCTGGCTGATCACACTTACCATTTCGGTGTAGTACAGCCGTCCGCCACGATGTTTTGCCAGACGGGACGCGTCCATGCCCGCTACAAATTCCGTCACGAGGTAAACGAGACCGTTGTGCGCTCCGTGCTCAATGAACTGGACTATGTTGGGATGCTGTAGTGACGACGCGACCTCTATTTCGCGTATGAATCGTTTGAGAGACTGTTCGCTGACAGCAACCTCTGGCAGGAGGGTCTTTATGGCCACGGCTCGTCCGTCGACCTCCGATCGCCCCAGCATCACGCTTCCCATGCCGCCCTGCCCTATCATACGGATCATTTGATACCCTGGTATAGGCTGAGGGTTTTTCTTCAGTTTTTCACGACAAATATCGCAAACATACGAAAGGGACGCCTCGGGATTGGCCGCCTCTACTTTCTCCGAGATACTGCAGTTTAGGCATGTAACGGTGACTACAGAGGGGTGTGAGCCACTCGGCATGCGCGCAGTGCTTTCAAAGTCCGGACCGGGAGATACCTCTACTTCGAGGACAGTTTCGCCACCCTGGATCCTATCGCCGCTTTTCAGGTGGGCGGTCTCAACGCGGACGCCATTTACGTACGTTCCGTTGGTCGATCCGAGGTCGCGTAAGAATGCCTGCGGCGGAGCGATCTCGAGGATACAGTGATGTCGCGAGAAGTATCGATCGTGAGGCAGGCAAAATTGCGCGTCCTCGCTCCGCCCGATCATGAATGTGTCGTGTTGGTCGAATGTGAAGTCTCGGCCAGTCTGAGGGCCGGCCACGACATGAAACGTGACACGCATGCGTGTGATTATAAGTTAATTGCAGCTAGCTCGCTATTATCGCGATCAAACCGAAAAGGATCGAACCGAGGAAACTAATCACTCCCAGGACCATGCCGCCTATGGCCATTCCTCGCCCACCGTATCGGTTGCGATCTTTGTCGGCATTTCTCATGCCCAGGAACCCCAACACCGCAGCGGGCAGGCCCAGCCAGATACCGCCGTAACAACAAAGTAGCGGAATGCTCAGAATGCCGAGGATAAGAGCTATAGTGGGCAGAGTCTGATCGCGTGACCGGACAAAACTCGAGCCTGAAAATGGCTGATTCTGCATGCCGGCCGGCTGCCACTGAGTCGGCGGTGACGATTGGGGAGAATTTTGCGGCCAATTGGCAGGATTGGTAACGCGTGCCTCGGTCATCATGATAGTGGGCGGAGTATCGTCCACATAGCGCCCTGGCGCCGGCTCGTACGACGTAGTAAGCAATTCGCCGTCGTCGAGGCAAAAGTTTAGTTGATCGTCGTCGTATACCTTTCGGCAACGTGGACATTGCTTCATATCCGGTTTGATTATTTCCTTATCTCAAGGTTTTTGAAGGCCACTTTCACGCCGTCACCCGAATACAGTCCCGCGACACCGCCGGCATACCCGTACACGTTCTTGATAGTGTCGACCATCGTGCCGTTGATATAGAGCTCTATCTTATCCGTGAGGTCACGGGCTTCGAGCGTATTTTCGGCAGAACCCTCGTTTATGGCTGGCGACGAGGTCCACGCTATTACCGAGGACTCCTTTTGGGGGCCATGGTGAACGACGCGATATTTTTTTCGCTTTGTATCGATCAGGAATGCGTAATCCTGTTGAAGCGGCGTCGGATTGCTGTGAAAGATGAGTCCGTATCCCAGATTGCCGCTGGCATTATCGACGTTTCTAAGGGTGACGCGCGTGTCGGCATCGTCGGTGGAATAGCCCTCAGGAGCAACCAGTACATAATAAAAGCCCCTTTGTTTGGCACTCATCACGAATTCATTACCTACAAATTCCGTGTTGCCGTAGGCGGAATATTCGCGAACCCAGCTCGAAAGGTCGACCGTTTCCAGATCGTCGCGCGAGGAGGATGACGTAGAGGTTGATGTCGAAGTAGATGTGGTTTTGCTCCTGTTCGCCAAGGTTTGTGAATTTGAACGATTGTTATCGGTTGCGACGCTTGACGTGGTGTCCACCTGCGAACCCACGAGAGCGAGGAAGCCGATCAAACCGCCGCCGCAAACAAGCACCAGAGCTGCTAGTATGCCCAGCACCCATATCCACGCCTTGGACGATTTCCGCGGCGGCTGCATGGAATACTGCTGAGGCGTATTCCAGGAGGGCTGGGCGGTCGGCTGACCAAGTAACTGCGGTTGTGGCTGAGTAACGCGCGGCTCCCCCATCACAACGGTGGGAGGCATTTCGGGCGATCCCATTGTCAGCACCGAACCGTCTTCAAGACAGAAATTCAGATTGTCGTCGGCGTAGGTCTTCTGGCAGCGCGGGCAGATCTTCATCGCGTTCTCCGGAAAAAGGGGCGGTCGGTCCTGGGACGGAAACATTATACGCATAGAACTGTGAAAGTGCGACTAATCAGGTCAACCCCCCCTCGCGAAGAGCGGAACTAGAGCCGTCGACAGGAAAAACCAGCCACTGTTTTTCGCAGAATCGACGATCTACACAATGAAGCGGCAACGCGAAAAAAAGGTTGAAATCGGTGACAAATCTGTTTAAACTTTGTTATTGGAATATTCCTGCCAACCGAATTGAATATTTCCGAATCTATACACTCCTGAGATCACGGGGATGATTTTTAGAAGTTAGAGAATAGAGACCATTGTCGCGATCTTCCGGCCGGCGTCGTCCGACGCCCGATACCGAAGACATAACTAGAAAGATGATACGAAAGACCCTTCTTGTACTCACGTGTGTGGGCATGTTTGCCCTGAGCATAATGTACTTACAGCCTTCGAAGGCACAGGTTAGCACAAGGATGCCCAGCGTGGATGATCCTGAAATGGCCGCAACAGTTCGTCGTCTAACAAACAGATCGACAAAGGGATTGGTTGAGCGCAAAGGGCGTGGGATGGAAGTCAGCCTGGACCTCGAAGGACGGTTTCAGGACGTTCCGTTATCAAGGCTCGATGCCGATGGGGACCCCGCGGTAGCTTGTGTTACGAATATTGAAGAAGCGAATCAGTTTTTTGGCAGGGATCTCGAAACAGGCGAGATCTATGCGGTAGATCCGCTAGAAGGTGAATACCTGGACACCAAACGGGCCGCACAGCATGACTTATCAAAGATTGAATTCCTGTTTTATAAGAATATGATCAGCCAGGCGACAGCCTCGCCCGGTTCAGCCAGCATCAATATCATCAACGCAGACGGTCCGGGCGAGGGTTTTAATGATACTTCGGCCGTCGCCCCGGAGGGCAACAACACGGGAACAACCCTAGGCGAGCAGAGGCTGATCCTCTTCAATGAGGCGGCTCGCATCTGGGGATCGTTCATCGACAGCACTGTTGCCATCAGCGTCAATGCGAAATTCGATCCCTTAACGCCATGTTCATCCGGCGGCGGAGTCCTGGGATCGGCGGGCGCTAACACCATTTCGCGCGGTTTTACGGGCGCGGAGTTTAGCGACACATGGTATCCGGTCGCGTTAAGGAACAAGATAACGGGGTCGGACAGCAACACGTCATCCGCTGAGATCAATGCGACGTTCAATAGCAGCGTCGATACAGGCTGCCTCGGAACAGGAACCAGATTCTACTACGGGTTAAATAATGTTACGCCCTCGCAGCGCATCAATCTTCTTGTGGTGCTGCTGCATGAGATGGGTCACGGTTTAGGATTTCAAACATATACGAATGGCAGCGACGGCCGTCAGAACGGAGCTCTAACCGGTGTTGCAAATAGCGGCTATACGGACATTTTTGCGCGGCACATCTTTGATCGCACGGCCAGTCTCTACTGGAACCAGATGACCGACGCACAGCGTCAGACATCTGCACTCAACAGCGGCAATCTGTTGTGGGACGGCGCAAATGTAAACGGTGCGTCGGCATTCCTTACAGCGGGGCGCGACATGTCTAATGGGCGAGTGCAGTTGTACGCTCCGGCGTCGTTTTCCTCTGGATCTTCTGTTTCACACTTTGATACCGTGTGCACTAAAAACCTGCTGATGGAGCCAAATATCAGCTCTAATCTTGCACTTGATCTTGATCTTACGCGTCAGCAGATGCGCGACCTGGGCTGGTACAGAGACAGTAACGGCGACCGGGTGCCGGATACGATAACTAATGTATTTCCAAACAGCAGCACGATCTATTCGGGATCGAGTGCGACTGTCAGTTGGACCAATGGAGGCGGCTTTTCCGGCAACGTGCTCATAGAGTTGTCGACGGACGGCGGCGCCACCTATCCCACGGTGATCGCAAGTGAGGTTCAGAACACTGGCGTTTATTCTTTCACTGTGCCGAGTACCCCAACAACGCGCGGTCGGATCCGGGTTCGTGAGTACGATTTTGGAGCACCAGGTGGAATAAGCACCGCGGATTTTACGATCGCGTACGCGAGTCCCACACCGACTCCTACTCCTACTCCTACTCCTACTCCTACTCCGACACCGACTCCTACTCCGACGCCGACGCCTACGCCTACGCCTACTCCAACGCCGACGCCGACCCCAACGCCTACTCCTACTCCTACTCCTACTCCTACTCCTACTCCTACTCCTACTCCGACGCCTACTCCAACGC
>JBHENG010000044.1:0-311 GCA_046262195.1 Pyrinomonadaceae bacterium
GGCGAACGGGGAGTACTGCTTTCGGGCGGGCAAAGACAGCGGCTCGCAATCGCCCGTGCCGTATTGATCAATGCCCCGGTTCTGATCCTTGATGAAGCAACTTCTGCACTTGATACAGAAAGCGAGTCGCTCGTTCAAATGGCGCTTTCGAACCTGATGCAGAACAGGACATCGATAGTCATTGCCCATCGACTATCGACAGTTCGAAAAGCCGATAAGATCGTGGTAATGGAGAGCGGGAGAATCATCGAGACTGGTACCCACGAAGAACTAATAGAATTTGGCGGCACATACAATAAACTGTATGAGCT
>JBHENG010000044.1:321-11967 GCA_046262195.1 Pyrinomonadaceae bacterium
GTTAAAGACTGTTAATAACCGCTTTTTGGATGTGAACCTTCGGCTGCCGGCCGAACTGCAAACGCTGGAACCTGCGATTAAAAAGCTGATTGGCTCCCGTCTCACCCGGGGGCGAGTGGATGTCAATCTCCAGTACGATCGCACCGATACCGCTCAATTCGAGCTAAATCGTCCGCTCATTGGGGCATTTCTAACGGCCATGAAGTCAATGAAGGACGAGTTCGGGCTCGACGGTGAACCTGACCTTAACGTGATCGCGCGTCTGCCGAACGTGATCACTACTCGTAAGGAAGAACCCGGCCCCGATTTCCTGCGGACCGTGGAAGATGTGTTTTCTAAGGCACTCGACGATCTTGACGTGATGCGATCGGTTGAGGGTGGTGCTCTCAGGACAGAGCTGTTGTTTCGGATCCAGGCGATATCGGACCGCATACCTGCTATTGAGGTGGAATCGGCCCGAGTCGCCGATGAGTACCGCACCAGACTCACCAAGCGGGTAGATGAGATGATCGCACGTTCGGAAATGGAGTTTGAGATCGATCAGGCCCGACTGGCTCAGGAAGTTGCATTCCTCGCCGACAGAGCTGACATCTCAGAAGAGATCAGTCGACTGCGGGGTCATATCGAACATTTTCTAGCGATCCTTGAAGACCACAAAGACGTGGGTAAACGGTTGGACTTCCTGACGCAGGAACTCAACCGCGAATCGAATACCATAGCGTCGAAAACTAATAACATGGTCGTGAAGGAGAACGCACTCGCGATAAAGAGTGAGATCGAAAAAATCAGGGAACAGGTTCAGAATGTGGAGTAAAATGGCTCAAGTCAGGAGACCTTGACCCGCAATGAATGGCAAACTCATCATCATCAGCTCCCCATCCGGCGGTGGCAAGGGCACACTTATCAAGGAAGTTCGGGCTATGCTGCCTGAGCTTGGATATTCCGTTTCGCATACTACACGAGGTCAAAGATTCGGTGAAGAGAACGGACGGGAATACCACTTTGTCTCACGTGAAGAATTTCAGCGACGGATCGACAACGGTGACTTGCTCGAGTATGCCGATGTTCACGGGAATCTCTACGGAACGTCGGTGGCAGAGAGCGAGAAAGCGCTTTCGGACGGCAAAGACCTGATAGTCGAAGTCGACGTCCAGGGTGCCGAACAGATCATGCAAAAGGTGAAGCGGGACATCGTCAGCATATTTATCATGCCGCCATCTTTCGACACATTAGAGGCCCGTCTTACGTCACGGGGTACCGAGGACCCAGCTGGCCTGACCGTAAGACTACAAAACGCTTTTAATGAAGTGCTGCACTATTCACAGTTCAAGTACGTCGTTGTGAATGAAGATGTTTTCACGGCCTCAAGACAGATCGCCTCGATCATAATCGCCCAGCGGCAAGTGCTTGATAGACAAACGGATGCCATTCAGGTTATTCTTAATAGTTTCGATTCCGCCAGGCATCGATTCCAGGGAGCATAGCGGCCTATATGGTTGATGAAAACGTAGACGAAATAGAAGAAACAGAAGAGATCATTGATCCGCCAGATATTGACTCGAAATATCGAATGATCATTCTTGCTGCCCAGCGAAGTAAGCAGCTGCAGCGTGGCGCGATACCGCGTGTGGACCTGGATATGCGAAAGACAAAATCCACGCGAATAGCAATGAAGGAATTTCAGGAAAAGAAAGTGAATTTTGAGATCCTGGAAAACTAAGATCTTGTTCGAGCCAGATATATAATTTCGTTTACATACCTTTGTAATTGGGCCCGCCGCCACCCTCCGGCGTAACCCAATTAATGATCTGATATGGATCCGCAATGTCGCAGGTCTTGCAATGTACACAATTTGAAAAGTTTACCTTTAGCTCCCTTCGGCCTGTAAGCGGACTCTCTTCCATCTCGTAGACCGCCGCCGGGCAAAATCGCTGGCACGGATTGCCGTATTCCTCCGCACACCGTGTTGCACAAATGTTTGTGTCGAGAACGTGCAGATGAGACGGCTGGTCTTCATTATGGGCGACCCCCGCATGAAAAACATCCGTGATCTTGTCGAAAGTCAGCTCTTTGTCAAACTTCACGCCCTCGTATCGTCTGCCGTTCAGGTTCGACGATTTGGAAATTTCTGACAGCTTCTGCATTCGTTCATAACCGGCGACATGATGCTCCCTTGACATGAATCCCCACGCCAGTCCGCGCGTCACGTACTGAAGGCTCGTGTTAAGCAAACCGGCCCATCGGCCTTTTTGAAAAGCGCCGTGAAAGTTCCTTACGGGATACAGTTCATCGTAAATCCAGCTTAGGTTCACCTTTTCATCAAAGTGTCGAAGCGTCGCTGACGAGAAGTCCTGGTGTTCGAAAGCGACGACGATCGTCTCGGCCGCCAACATGCCGCTCTTCATTGCGGTATGGATGCCCTTGATCCTCTGCCCATTAAGGAACGAAGCGCTGTCGCCCACCATCAAAACACCGTCTGCATGGAGCCGCGGCATGGTGTAATAGCCACCGGCGTTTATCGACTTCGCGCCATATTTGATCATTTTCGCGCCCGCGAGAATGGCAGCGATCTTCGGATGCGTCTTGAATTTTTGAAACTCCGCGTGCGGATCGATCATCGGGTCTTCGTAATCGAGCCCGGTCACGTAACCGATGCTGATCACGTTGTTTTTCATTCCATAGATCCATCCGCCGCCGTAGGTGCGCGTATCGGATGGGAACCCGAGGGTATGAACTGCAAGGCCCTCCTGAAAATTGCCTTCACGCACGTCCCACAGTTCTTTGACCCCAATGGAATAAACCTGCGGTTCTTTTCCTTCGTCCAGCCCCAGGCGAGCTGTGAGGTGTTTTGCAAGCGACCCTCGCGAGCCTTCGCCGAGCACGGTGACTTTGGCAAGAAGGTCTGCGCCCGGCTCAAAGTTGTCCTTCGGCCTACCGTCTTTATCGATGCCCTTGTCGCCGGTTCGAACGCCCATGACCGCATCGTTGTGATCAAACAGGATTTGAGCCGCGGGAAACTCGGGAAATATGTTGATACCCGCCTCTTCACATTTTTCTCCCAGCCACTCACAGACCTTGCTAAGCGAAACAATGTACTTGCCTCTGTTTTTTAAGGGTGGAGGCGTGATCGGAGCGACAAAGCCACGATTTTCGGTCAGATACCAGGCTGCGTCGTCTGTAACTACAGTGTCAACCGGGCAACCCTGTGCGATGAAATCGGGCATGAGCTCACGGATCGCGATCGGGTCCATTACAGCACCCGACAAAATGTGGGCCCCGACAAAAGGTCCTTTCTCTATAATAGCGATCTCTAGCTCGCCGATCGGAGGCGCGTGCTTCAAGCCCTGCGCAACACGCTCGTCATGCTTTCTCGCCTCATTTTTTAGATGAAGTGCGGCCGCCAGGTTTGCGGGACCCGCCCCGACAAACACGACATCCATCTCAATCTGTTCTCGTTCGATCATATTAAAAATGAATGGCTATTCAGTAAGTGAGAGAGTATACCAAATCAGGCGCACGTCCGCACGATGGAGGCACACGTGCGATGCTACTATTTCAAGAACAGTCTGTGGCAGAAATCAGATCTAGAGGGGCTCAATAGGAAGCTTAATGGGCCGCAAACTGTTTCTTTAAACTTTCAGTATAAGGCGCCCGGGCTACACCCTTTTCTGTGATGATGGCAGTTACCAGATCATTTGGCGTAACGTCGAAGGCATAATTGCTGACTACCGCGTTATCGGGTGCCAGTTGGACGTCTTTCATATGCGTGACCTCGCGGATGTCACGCTCCTCGATCGGAATGTCATCGCCAGTCGCACAATCTAGGTCGACCGTCGACAGGGGCGCAGCAACGTAAAATGGGATGCCGTGGCGCTGTGCCATAACGGCTACCATATACGTGCCGATCTTGTTTGCCACATCGCCGTTGGCGGCTATACGGTCCGACCCAACTACAACAGCCTGTACGCCACCTTTGCTCATTATGTGACCGCTCATGTTGTCGGTGATGAGGGTTACCGGAATGTCGTCCTGCATAAGCTCCCAGGCCGTCAGCCGTGCGCCTTGCAGATATGGTCTCGTTTCATCAGCGATCACGGAGACTTGTTTGCCCTGGTTAACCGCACCGCGAATGACCCCAAGGGCGGTACCCCAGACGCCCCCTGTGGCGAGGGCCCCCGCGTTGCAATGGGTAAGGACGGTCGAGTTATCATCGATCAACTCTCCGCCAAATTGTGCGATTAGACGCTGCGATTCTATGTCTTCATCATGGATAGCTTTTGCGTCATCCACCAGGATCTGTTTGATCTCGCTGACCGACTTCCCCGCCACTTTTGCATTTTTAAATGTTCTAGACATGCGGCCGAGTGCCCAAAACAAATTGACTGCGGTTGGGCGGGTCTTTCCGAGAACTTTGGATATATACTCCAGTTCATCTTCAAGATCAGCGACAGTAGTACCTACAAACTGTTTAGCCCCGAGAGCTACACCGTAAGCTGCAGAAACGCCGATCGCGGGTGCACCGCGCACAACCATGTCCTTGATGCCCGCCGCAACTTCGTCATAGGTTTTGAGAGTCAACCATTTCTCTTGAGTGGGCAGCAGCCTCTGGTCCAGCATTGCCACGCCCTCGTCCGTCCATTTTACGGGTATTATCATAATCTGTTGTTGGCCACGAAACTGCCGATTATAGCGAAGTGAACCGGTAAAGTGAATGCCGGCCTTATGCGACGCACCTCGGGAGCGTCTTATGAACAGAATGATGGAAACTTATCTTCACAGCCGCGTCATAGTCACCGTCGGTGACATTACGAGTGAAAAAGTCGATGGGGTTGTGAATGCTGCTAACAGCTCGCTTATGGGTGGCGGCGGCGTCGACGGCGCCATCCACGCAGCGGGCGGGCCGGCCATTCTGAACGACTGCAAACAGATACGGAAATTCAGCTTCCCCGATGGACTTCCGACCGGTGAGGCTGTCATAACCGCCGCCGGTAATTTGCCCGCTCGATACGTAATTCACACCGTGGGCCCGATATACGGCCAGAACCAGGGACGGGACGGGGTTCTTCTAGCTAACTGTTATCGAAATTCTGTCAAGCTTGGCGCGGAGTACCGGCTGCGCACACTGGCGTTCCCTTCGATCTCAACCGGAGTTTACGGATACCCAAAAAAGGAGGCCGCAGCGGTGGTCTCTCAAGCCATCACTGATTCGCTGCAGCTGCACGAGGAGATCGTCGAAATAAGACTCGTATTTTTCTCTGCTCAGGATGCCGAGATATTCATTCAACACAACACTTTTCCGACTAACTAACCTCAGATAATGGCGTTTGATAGTGCGAGTACCATCGTTTATATTCGTTTGATACGTTTAGTGAACAAATATCAACGCATTTATGACGGAGGCCTTGACCGAAATCGCACAGCCAGCACTCAGCACACAGCCCGAGCCAACATTTAGAGAACATTTCGAGATCACACGCGCGCTTCCGCGCGACCTTCAGCCTTTAAAGGCCATCGCCGCGAATTTTTACTGGTCATGGCAGCCTGAGGGTATGGCATTGTTTCGCGAACTTGCGCCGAATCTCTGGAATGAGTGTGAACAGAACCCGCCGCTCTTTTTAAAGCGGCTGACTGACCTGCGATTGCTCGAGAAGGCCGACCACCAGGCGTACAGAGGTCGGCTCGCTCAATTTGCGGCGCGACAGGAGGCGTACCTTGAGGCAGCACATTCAGCCAGGGACGCGCGGATCGCGTACTTTTGTGCTGAATATGGGGTTCACAACTCACTGCCTAATTATTCGGGCGGGCTGGGCATTCTTGCCGGTGACCATCTTAAATCATCGAGTGACTTGAATTTGCCTCTCGTGGCCGTAGGTCTGCTCTATCGTTTTGGCTACTTTCGTCAAAAGATCGGGCACAGCGGCTGGCAGGAAGAGTCGTATAATGACGTTTTTGAGTCAGAGTTGGCGCTTACGCCGGTGTATGCCGCCGACGGTTCCAGATTAACGGTTTCAGTGCATATAAGGGGTCGAGAGGTGTCCGTTCAAGCCTGGCTGGCACGGGTTGGGCGGATTTCCCTCTACCTGCTCGATACAAATCTTCTGGAAAACGCCGGCATCGACCGCCTCATCACCGGGCACTTATACGGCGGTGACACGGAGACTCGGGTAGTACAGGAAAAGATCCTCGGGATTGGAGGAGTCAGGTTGCTGCGGAAACTAGGCGCCGCGCCCAGTGTATTTCACTTAAATGAAGGACATTCGGCTTTCCTGACGCTTGAGCTGGCTCACGAGTTTCTTCAAGCAAATCCAGAGGCATCGTTTGCGGGCGCTGCGGCAGCCGTGCGTGAAAGCTGCGTTTTCACAACTCACACCCCGGTGGATGCCGGTAATGACGCTTTTGCGCCGTCGACGCTGATCGAATGCTTCAGCCCTGGATATATCGCCGATCTAAAGCTGACGAGTTCAGAGTTCCTCGCGCTGGGAAGATCTGATCTCACTAACCCTCTCGAGTTCTTTGGCATGACTCCGTTGGCTCTACGAATGTGCCGCTCAGCTAACGGGGTTAGTAGAAAACACGGTGAGGTGTCTCGTGCGTTGTGGCAAAAGATATATCCCGGGAGCACGGACGAGTCCACCGTTCCGATCACTTCGGTTACAAATGGCGTTCACCCGGCGACATGGATTGCTCCGGCATTTCAAGCCCTTTTCGACCGGACGATCGGTCCAGACTGGGGCGCAACCGCCAGAGATGCGGATAGCTGGGCTGATGCGATCCATCGGATGCCGGATAGCGAGATTTGGAAAGTACACGAAACGCTTAAAATGCGCTTGATCGCATTTGTTCGGGAACGAACGCGATCGAAAGAGATCGGCGGTCAGGACACAATCAACGAGCGACTGGATACGGGCTCGCTGTTTTCTCCGGACACACTGACGATCGGTTTTGCCCGGCGGGTTGCGGCGTACAAGCGTTGGTATCTTTTGTTTACCGACCTTGATCGGCTGCTTAGACTCGTTGACGACCCGCAACGTCCCCTGCAATTCGTTTTTGCCGGGAAAGCCCACCCACAGGACAAAACGGCGAAAACCATTTTGCAGGAACTGATGAGCGTCAACCATGAATCAAACTGGCAAAAACGCGCGGTGTTTGTAGAAGATTATGATCAGGAAATAGCACGTTATCTCGTCCAGGGCGTTGATGTTTGGATGAATGTACCGCGACGGCCAATGGAGGCAAGCGGCACCAGCGGAATGAAAGCGGCAATGAACGGAGGACTGAATTTCTCAGTTCTTGATGGTTGGTGGATCGAGGGTTTCAACGAAATTAACGGTTTTGCAATAGGCGGGCTCGACGCGGATACGCCCGAGGATAAAATGGATGCCGCAGACGCTGAAGCACTTTATTCGACGCTTGAAAACTCTGTTGTCCCGGCCTATTACAACCGAGACGATGACGGGTTACCAACAGAATGGATCCGGCGGATGAAAAACTCAATGGCGACGCTGACACCCCAATTTTCGAGTGATCGTATGGTCGTGGATTATCTTAACACTATTTACCAGCTGTAAATATGCAGGATCTGAACTTCACGACCGGCCGTATCAAGGCCGTAGAATGCGCCAAAGAAGGATATGAGCTGATCAAGAGCGATTACTGGCTTTTGTTTGCCATATGGCTTGTCGGCGGCATGATCGGCGGTATTTCACTGTTTATCGCATCAGGCGCAATGACCGCTGGCACCTTCTACTGCTATCTCAAGAAGATCGACGGAAAGCCGATAAAATTTGACGATCTTTGGAAGGGGATGCAGTGGTTTCTTCCGGGCCTGGTGATCATGATGATCATCATTGTGCCGTTACTGATGGTCTATTTACTCATCTACGTACCGGTGATCATCGCAGCGGTCATGGGCAGCCGTTTAAGCCAGGACGAACTGATAGCCATGCTCGTGGGTGCGGTGGCTATCGATCTGGTACTCATTGTGATAATGGTGTGCGTGCACACGCTGCTTGTGTTTGCCTTTCCGCTCATCGTAGATCGTAATGTCGGTGCGTTCAAAGCAATGACGACCAGTGCACGTGCCGTTGTAAAAAACCTCGGTGGCGTAGCCGGAATGATCGGAGTGAATTTTGTGCTCGTTTTCTGCGGATATGCTCTCTTGTGTGTCGGCATCTACTTTGTCATCCCTATCATAATTGCTGCCAACCTGGTGGCTTATCGACGTGTTTTTCCACGACTGGAACACAATTTCGGTCTGCCACCGTCCGATGTTTACCGGGGGCTGCAAAATGCCCGCTAATTTTATCAAGGTTGACTCAATCGAGCGCCTCGACGACCTGCTGCAAGAGTCGTATGAGAGGGCCGTGGTGTTATTCAAACACAGCAATACCTGTGGGATGAGCTCGTATGTCATCGAGCAAACGGCCGTTATCGACGGGGACATTCACTTGATCGTTGTTCAGGAGCATCGATCGGTCTCTAATGCTGCAGCAGAGCGCATCGGTCACCGCCATCAGTCACCGCAAGCGTTTGTGATCAAGGATGGTAAGGCCGTTTACCACGCGACGCACTATGGGATAGATCCCGTTGAGATCGAAAACAGGTTAGCGGGTTTAAATGAATGATCGAACCCACAGACATCGTTGAAGAGTCAGACCAGGAGATTTCGATAAGGTGGTCGGACCGGTCTGACACGAGGTATTCGGCGTCGCAGCTTCGGCGCTCCTGCCCGTGCGCCGCGTGCATAAATGAGTGGACGGGAGAAAAGATCCTTGCGGACGACGCGATAACGGATGAACTTACCTTTTCCTCAATGGCGATTGTCGGCCGATATGCACTTAACTTCCATTTTTCCGACGGCCACGATACAGGCATCTACAGCTTTGACTATCTGAGAAAGCTAAGTCAAAGGTGAACCAGATGACGACGGCAGCCGAAATCCGTTACAATTTAGCTGATGCACGAGCGAGACATATTTGACGAGCGCCAGGAAACAAAAACGGCAAATTTCTCTTGTCCGCATTGCCGCGAGCGTGCGGATTACGATGTGCGGTGGGTGACGCGTCGAAAAAAGAAACAGGCACCGCGGAATCTTAACGAGCATGAACGTGCTCAGTTTCAGAAATCTCGTGATTACATGGTCCGGGTTGACGATATGCTGATGTGCCGAAACATGCGATGCCGGAAAAGATTTGAGATACCATCGTCGCAATCGGTCGTATTTATTTAGTTGATAAAAAACAAGGGGAGAGGCAAATGAATAACGAAAAAGAAACAATCGCGGATCCCGGCATAGACGCCGAGCGTCAGACAGAGATCGGTGATGCTCCGACTGCACCCGATGAGCTTCTTGAGCGGCTCGGCGAGAACAATGCGTCATCGCCGGCGGACTCCGGCGGGGATATCGATGCTGAATGGGAAGAGGTCAACACGTCGGGGTCTGAAGCAGTGTTCGGACATAACCCCACGCCGGACCAGTCGAACGTTGAGGAAAACGCCAATGCCATGGGTATCAACTTCGAAGACAACGAGCCGCTTGATTTTGTTGAGAAATTGGAAAAACGTGATCGTGACAGGTTTGAGCTCGACGAGAACTCAAAAACGCCCGACGATATGATCTGAAGCTTGTACGACACCAACAAAAGGGAGGCCGTCCGGCCTCCTTTTTTTATTAATTGAATTATCTATTTAGTAGATAGAGAACGAGTACTCGATCTGCTTGGTCACGGACTGACCTACGCCGTCCCTTTTCGCCGGCTCAAAACTGATCCGTCGTGCGGCCGCGATAGCCTGTTCGGTCAAACCATTCGGCAGACCCTTGACGGGTGAGATGCTGCCGATCTGTCCCGAACCGAGGAAGGTAACCCTAAGGATAACGGTTCCCTGGATATTGTTCTGTCGTGCCGCATCGGTGTAACCCGGACGGGGCTTGGAGACTATCTTAAGAGCCTGCGTTACGCCAACTGGTCGCGGTGGAGGAGGTGCAAAATCGCTGTCGCCCCCACTCCCTTTTCCGGTACCATTACCGTTCCCATCGCCCAAGCCACCGCCGCTGCCCGAACCGGTGCCCGAACCCGCACCCGTACCACGGCCGCTGCCTTGACCGGTGCCCACGCCGCTACCCTGTCCGCCGCCGCTACCGGTTCCGTTAGAGAAACTTGCAAAACGCCCGTTGGGATCGCCCCACCTATCAAATTTCTTTTCAAACTTCCGATCACCCTCGGTCGTCGGCGGAGGGGTAACCAGCTCAAAATTGTCGCTTCTAAACACCTTAGCATCAGGCGGACGAGTGGGTTTTGGTTCCTGATCAGCCAGGTCACCTTGGGTGGTCTCTTCCTTTTCTTCACGGCCACCGCCGCCTCCGCCTCCGCCGTCCTTATCTCGTTTCTGCTTAACTTCTTCTTCGACCTGCGTCGGTTCAAGGTCTACGATCACCGCACTAAAAATGTCGTCGTTGATCGAACCTACTTCAAGATCTTTGCTAAAGAGGTTGTAAACCAGCCCGCTCATCAGAGCAAACATCATCACCCCGAGAGTTCCCAGCATGAAGGCGCGTCGTTTACCGACGTTCGTTTCCTCGATCACGTGCACCCGGAAACCGTCACGCGTCGCATAAGCACCGTCGGTCACTGGAATCGTCGTCGACTTAGCGTCCGCGTCCACAGGCTTTGTCTGTACAAATGCGCTGGCTGCTGCCGCCTTTCGCCGAGGGGCGGCCGTCACCGGCGCCTCAAAAATCGGCTCTTCCTTTACGGGTTCCTCGATCACCGGCTCTGCGATGGGCTCAGCGGCACTAATTAACGGCTCACTCTGTTCGGGCTCCCGGATTTCAGGAGCCGCAGCCAATGGAGCAGTATCCGCGACCGGCGTAGGCGCCGCTACAACTGGATTTAGCTCAAAAGCCGTGAGCGTCTGTCCACAATTGGGGCAGAAGCCAAACTTCTCCGCAAACCCTTCATCACACGAAATGCAAAACTTAACAATTTTTCCCATCTTTAGCCTCTCAACATCTATGCTCCTCGGGCAAGCGACATAAAGATCAAACGATTATACTGCGGTTATTTCAGAAGTAGAGCGATTTTTGAGCAGCTTTCGCTGCAAACCAACCGGTGCCATTCTTTCAATTTTCATAGATGCTTTATACGTTTGACGCGATGCCCATGGCCATCTAATATTTTCATTCATTAACAACTGGGAATTCCCATCTCGTACTGCGTCTTCTGACAACATAACACCGCCGCCCGGCAACTAATGACAAAGAATTTCGCCGGTATTTGTTCATACGATGAAAAATCGAAAATTATTCCAAAAAATTGTCTTTATCGCGCTTATTCTTGCGGTCATCTTTTCGCTTGTGGCCCCCGCGATCTTTGCACAAGTCTCCGGCGCGCCTAAGCAGGAAAAATTGTTGAATGGTCTGAAAGTATTGATGTGGCCGGACCCCAAGGCGGATCGTGTTTGGGTAAAGCTTCGTATACACGCCGGGTCAGCGTTTGATCCACAGGGAAAAGAGGGCGTGATGCAGCTACTCTCGGATAATCTTTTCCCAAACGAGGTCTCGCGAGAATTCTTTTCTGAGGACCTCGGCGGAAGCCTCGGGGTGACAACGAATTACGATTACTTACAGATCAACGCCTCGGCAAAACC
>JBHENG010000044.1:11977-20446 GCA_046262195.1 Pyrinomonadaceae bacterium
ATGTTGGCTATGCTTGAGACTGTGTCAACCGCCATTTCGAACCCTGCAATCGATCGCGACACAACATTAAGGCTCCGAACTGCACTGCTCAGCCGTTTGACCACGTTAGAAACCGATCCAGGCTATGTTGCGGACCGCGCAGCGGCCGCACGCCTTTTCGGAACTTTTCCCTATGGTCGACCTCAGTTGGGAACCCCTGCATCGGTAGCCAAAGTAGATTTCGCCGATCTGCTCGACGCGAAGCAGAGGTTTCTGACCGCGGATAACGCAACCATAGCTTTAAGCGGCAATTTCGATCGAGAACTCGCCTTCCGAGCGATACGACGTTATTTTGGCGGCTGGATAAAAGCAGACAAGCGTATACCGTCGACCTTTCGCCAGCCCGATCCGCCACCGGCCGGGGTACTTTCCATCCCTTCTCCCAAAGCAGATAGTGCAGCGATCAGATTCGTTACACGGGGCGTCAGCAGAGGTGATAAAGATCTGGCCGCGGCGCGGGTTTATTGGGCGATCATACAGAATCGACTAAAAGCGCGTGTCCCATTGAGCCCCGCAAGCGATGTGTTTGTGCATAACGATTTTCGAACGCTGCCGGGACTGGTCACCATTGGGTTTTCGGTGAACAACGCCGGCGCGGCAAGTGGCAAGCTCCAGGCGAACGACCTTTTTGGTAAAGTCATGATCGAGCCGATCACCGAGTGGGAAGTCCAGGCAGCGAAGACCGCAGTTCATGACGAATGGGCTAAGATCGATGTCGTAACATTTTGGCTGGACGCAGAAACCTATAAGCTCTCGGATCCCGCGGCTGAAGCGCGAATACATAACAATGTTTCCTTGGCCGATGTCACAGCTTTTGCTGAAAAGGTTCGTAAGCAGCCGCTGGTGACCGTTGTCGTCAACAATACTCGGGCTGCGAATTGATCCGTGTCCCTCAAACTAAGCTCCAAAGAATCGGCCCACGCATCAGCCGTCCGGGATATGTTCGCGGGCATCGCCGGCCGCTATGACCTGCTCAATCACGTTTTGTCTCTCAATATCGACAAGCGGTGGCGGCGGAGCGTCGCGGCGGAGTTAAAGCCGGTCCTTGCCAAACAAGACGCCCTCATTCTGGATGTGGCTTGCGGCACCGGCGATCTGTCACTGGAGTTGAACAGAAATGCTCGCGCGCGGATCATCGGAACTGATTTTTGCCGGCCCATGCTCGACGTAGCCCGCTCTAAATCTTTGAGTGAAAAGCAACCCATCGCTTATGTTGAGGGCGATGCGATGAGTTTGCCTTTCGACGATAACAAGTTCGATGCGGTCACGATAGGATTCGGGCTCAGAAACCTGGCTAATCTTGAGGGGGGATTAGCCGAGCTCGGGCGTATTTTGAAGCGCGGTGGGCGGCTGGCCGTATTAGAATTTTCATCTCCGATCGTGCCGGGCTTTGGCCCACTTTTCAATTTCTATTTTTCACATATCTTACCTCGTATCGGCGGCGTTATTAGCGGTTCCCGCGGCGCCTATGAATATCTGCCAGACTCAGTTTCAAAGTTTCCCGCTCAGCGGCAGCTCGCAGCGCTGATAGAACAGACGGGCTTTTCAGATGTAAAATATACAAATTTAACCGGCGGAATAGCCGCTTTGCATTCGGGTTCCAAAGCGATATAAAGTTGTTTCAGTTTCTTTGTCCGAATGAACGGTTCGCCTGATCCCGAATGAAATACAAGCTGTTAAATTTCATTCGCCACTTTGCTCTTATGCTTTTGGTGATTTGGACGGTAGTGTCGCTGGTGACGCTGCTGATCGAGATCGTGCCCGGCGACCCAGCAACCGTCATCCTTGGTGAAACTGCGACGCAGGAACAGATCGAGAATTTCCGAACAAAACACGGTCTGGACAAACCACCTTTTTTCTTTTCATATGACGCTGACAAAGGATTTATTTGGAATGGGACGGATAACCGTTATGCCGAGTATTGGACGGGCCTGCTGCAAGCCGATCTCGGTAAATCGTTTCAATCTGATAGACCCGTTTGGGAACTGATATTCGCCAGATATCCCTCAACGATCAAACTGGCACTCGCAGCGATGTTGGTTGCGATCAGTATCGCACTTCCCCTCGGCGTCCTTGCGGGCTCAAGAAAAAACTCATTGGTAGACAACTTTGCCTCCTTTTTTGCTCTGCTCGGAATTTCACTTCCTACTTTTGTGATAGGCCCATTCCTGGTCTATCTCTTTGCGGTGAAATTGGGATGGTTTTCCCCAACCGGCAGCTTGTACCCGGAGGACATAGTTTTGCCCGCGGTCACTCTCGGTGCGGCTCTTTCCGCCATCCTTACGAGGATGATCCGTTCCAGCGTAATTGAGGAGTTGGGCGAAGATTATGTTCGAACCGCCAGGGCGAAGGGTGTAAGCGAGCGAAAGGTCCTGTATAAACATGTCCTCAAAAACGGCCTGATACCCGTCGTGACCATACTCGGGCTGCAGCTGGGTGTGCTTTTAGCGGGCGCCATAATTACGGAAAAGATCTTTAATTGGCAAGGCCTCGGCTTACTGCTTCTCGAGGATGGGATCGGAAAACGCGACTACCGCCTGGTACAAGGCTGCGTTCTCGTCATCAGCATTACTTTTATTCTTGCAAATTCCCTCACTGATCTCGTGTACCGAAAACTTGACCCGAGAATTCGTCTTGTTTAATGAGCAGACTTGCTTATATCGGTTTCGCGATCGCGGCTGCATTTATTATCGCGGCCATTTTCGCCCCTTGGATCGCGACGCACGATGTGGCAGCGCAGAATCTGGCGATGCGGTACATTCCTCCGTCGGGTGAACATTGGTTCGGAACAGATGGCCTCGGACGTGACGTGTTTTCGCGAGTTGTATATGGTGCACGCATCTCGTTAGAGGTCGGCATAACGGTCGTCGTCGTGTCGGCTCTCTTTGGAACGGTCATAGGCGCGGTGGCCGGTTTCTACGGTGGCTTTATAGACAAATTCCTTTCAGGCTACGTGTTTAATGTATTCCTCGCTTTTCCCGGCCTTTTGCTTGCTATCGCACTCGTTGCCTTTTTGGGAGCCGGCCAGGGCAAGCTCATCGCGGCTTTGTGCGTCATCGGCTGGGTAGGTTACGCCCGTGTTATGCGCGGGCAAGTCCTCAAAGTACGTGAATACGACTATGTACAGGCTGCCCGGGCGCTCGGGGCAAGCAATATGCGAATGTTGTTCACGCATATACTCCCGAACGCGATACAGCCACTTATCGTGCAGGCGTCGCTCGGGATGGCTGGTGCCGTACTATCGGAAGCGTCGCTTTCATTTCTCGGCCTCGGAATTCCGCCGCCGGCGCCCAGCTGGGGCACGATGATCGAGGAGGCCCGTCAGTTTTTCAGCAGTTCGCCGCATGTACTTTTTTTCCCGGGCGTCGCGATCGCGTTGACCGTACTCGCCTTTAATTTTATTGGAGATGGGTTGAGACAGTATCTCGACCCCAAACAGCGAAGCCGATAAGATGGTGACTTCCAATGTGCGGTTTTTTCCCCTCGGCGACTCCGCGTTGACAGTCGAGTTCAGCAACACGATTTCAACGGAAGACAATCAAAGATCCGTTGCCCTTTCAGAGTACTTCCAAGGCAATCCTTTCCCAGGATTTATCGAAGCAGTTCCTGCCTATGCGTCCACAACGATTTTTTACGATGTAGCGACGGTACGGGGTCGATGGCCTCGGGTTCCGAGTGCATTTGATGCCGTAAAAAACATCACTGAAAACGTTATACAAAGTCTGGTCGTTGAATCAGAAAACGGCCGTTTTGTTGAGATACCTATATGTTTTGACCGTAATTCCGCTCTGGATCTCCATTTCCTTGCACAGGCCCATGGAATCAGCGAGGCGGAGGTGATCCATATATTTCTTTCCACGGATTATCGTGTTTTTATGCTGGGTTTTCTGCCCGGGTTTTCATACATGGGTGAGATTGATGAAAGGATCGCCACTCCTCGACGTGCCGTACCCCGGCAGTCAGTGCCGAAAGGCAGCGTTGGAATTGCCGGCCGGCAAACAGGCATCTATTCGTTGGATTCGCCGGGAGGGTGGCAGATCATTGGTAGAACAGACCAGGAGATGTTTACGCCTGATATGAATCCGCCCTGTTACCTGCGGCCTGGCGACCGTGTGAGATTCGTGGCTCTACAATGAGTATTCTCGTGCAAAAACCGGGTGTTCTTACGACGATACAGGATCTTGGCCGCCGGGGCTCTCGACGTTTTGGCGTTAATCCGTCTGGTGCTATGGATCTGACCGCTGCCCGGCTGGTCAACATCCTAGTTGGAAATAACGACAACTGCCCCGTTCTCGAGATGCATTTCCCGCCGAGCCAGCTCTTTTTTGAACAGGACGCTCTTGTGGCTCTCGGAGGTGCCGATTTCGATCCAGATCTGAACGGTGCCCGTGTTCAGAACTGGAAGCCCTTTTTTGCGGGAAGCGGCAGCTCACTTCGTTTCAACGGCAAAAAGCACGGCAATCGCTGCTATCTGGCCGTGGCCGGCGGAATGCACTTCTCTAAATGGCTCGGAAGCTCGAGCACGAATCTGGCGGCGAAGAAAGGCGGTATCGACGGTCGGGCAGTGAGAAAGGGTGATCGTCTCAGTTTTGAAAATAATAGTGTTCCGCTGTTTCAGCCTTCCACCAAGCAGATCTCGGCCAGCCTGATACCTCGATACAGCCGATTCCCTTCGGTACGAGTGATCGCGGGCGCTGAAATGGAAAGCGTATCTGGATCTGGCATGAATGCTTTTCTAAAAACAGATTTTATTGTAAGTCGCGATTCAGACCGGATGGGATACAGGCTAAGCGGACGGCAGATCGAGTATTTCGGACATTATGAAATGGTGTCGTCAGCGGTAAACTTCGGCACCGTACAGCTGCTCCCGGATGGTCAGCTGATCGTCCTTATGGCCGATCACCAGACAACGGGCGGCTACCCGCGCATCGCTCACGTCATTAGCCGGGATCTGCCGCTGCTTGCTCAGCTCGGTCCGAACGATAAGGTAGCTTTTCACCTCATCTCATTAAGGGAAGCAGAAGCCGATATGGTCCGCTTTGAAAGAGATTTGAACTTTCTCAGAGTCGGGTGTAAATTGTCAGCAACTTTATCCTAAGATACCAGCTTTGTCAGCATTATGCCCATTTTCGACCGTCGCCAATCAGGAACCAGGGAGTATTAGCAAGTGAAATACGTCGATCTTAACTGCGACATGGGCGAGGGCTGCGGCAATGATGCAGACCTTATGAACTACGTATCGTCAGTAAACGTCGCCTGCGGATTTCACGCAGGCGATGCAGCTACAATGAGACGGACGGTGGACACGGCAGTTGAAAAGAATGTCGCGATCGGAGCTCATCCAGGATATCCCGACAAAAACAATTTTGGACGGATCGCCATGGACATGTCCTTAATGGATGTGAAGGAGATTGTTGCTGAGCAGATCCTCGCGTTGCGTGACGTCTGTATCGACGCCGGAGCAAAACTGACGCACGTGAAGCCTCACGGAGCCCTTTATAATGAATCAGCGAAGGACCCCGATCTTGCGGTCGCTATCGCTGAGGCAGTGCACGCTGTCGATCAGAAACTAATACTTTACGGGCTCGCTGGGAGCTACTCAGTTCGAATGGCCCGGAAAATTGGACTACGTGCCGCGTCCGAGGCATTCGCTGACCGAACCTATCAGCCAGACGGCAGCCTTACCGCCAGGACCCTGCCACACGCCCTGATTGCGGAGACTTCCTCCGCACAATGCCAGGTACTGCAAATGGTAGAGAGAGGATCAGTGACGGCGGTAACCGGCGTCGCCGTCCCTATAGAGGCGCAAACGGTCTGCATTCACGGTGATGGAGAACACGCGCTCGAGTTTGCACGGGTTATATATCACACGCTAATCGATCATGGCATCGAGGTTCAACCAGTATGAGATCTGAGGCCCGCAAATGACCACAGAAACAACGCCAGCCAGCAAGAAATTGGTTAGGGGGCTTACTCAGCTCGATGCGACTACCCTTGTTGTCGGCTCCATGATCGGCAGCGGCATCTTCATTGTATCCGCAGAATCGGCACGCCTTTTGGGAGCACCCGGTTGGCTGCTCGTGGCGTGGGTACTGGCGGGACTCATGACCATCTGCGGGGCCCTGTGTTTCGGCGAGTTAGCGGCGATGCTGCCGCGCGCGGGCGGACCATACGTATTCATGAGCGAGGCTTACGGAAAGCCCGTCGGTTTCGTTTATGGATGGTCCCAATACCTTATCGTACAGAGCGGCACGATCGCCGCGGTTGCCGTCGCTTTTGCGAACTTCACGGGTCTTCTGATCCCGCAGGTTTCGGGTTCGATTTACATTATTGAGCCGATCGTTCTCGGCTCATACGCATTCAGTCTTTCCAATCAACAGCTTCTTGCAATTGTGAGCATAGCTCTCCTTACGTTTGTTAACACTCGAGGTTTAGAAGTCGGCAAGTGGGTACAGAACACCTTTACTTTTACCAAGACGGCCGCCCTCCTGGGGTTGGTTATTATCGGCCTTGTTTTCGGCTGGAATTCAGGTGGAGCTTTGTTTTCGGCGGATGTGTGGAATAGCTCCGCGAATGGCTGGAGTATCGAGCAGGCTCAGCCTGCGGCGGCGTCTCTCGGTTCCCTGGCATTTCTGGTTGTTTTAGGAAAGGCCATGACGGGCCCTCTTTTCTCTCAATCGGCTTGGGATAACGTCACGTTTACGGCAGCCGAGGTCGAGAACCCAGGCCGGAATCTGCCTCGAGCTTTGATCATCGGGTGTTCAACCGTTGTGGGCCTTTACCTGCTAGCGAACCTTGCCTATGTGGTAACTCTGTCGCTGCCAGCGTTGCAAGGAGCCCCGAATGGTAGGGTTGCAGCTGCGGTGATGGAACAGATAGTCGGTGCTCCCGGCGTCATTCTCATAGCCGTGGCGCTCATGATCTCAACCTTTGGCTGTAATAATGGGCTGATACTTTCCGGTTCGCGAGTTTCATATGCGATGGCCAAAGACGGCTATCTCTTCGACGCCCTGGCGAGAACCAATAAGAACCACGTTCCGGCAATGGCCCTCATTGCACAGGGCGTCTGGGCGTCACTGCTTGTTATACCTCGCACTGTCACTTACTCCGCTGGTAATCCGGCACCTGTTTTTGGAAACGTATATACGCAGCTGCTGGAATACATAGTATCCGTAGATCTTTTATCAGCTGCCCTCTCGGTATTTGCCGTATTCGTGTTAAGGCGACGGCTTCCCGACCTCGTACGCCCGTATAAAACATGGGGATATCCATTTACCCCTTGCATATTCCTGATACTGTCTTTATTTGTAACTTTTACACTCCTTTACCTCGCACCCGCTACCGCCGGCATCGGTTATCTGCTGGCGCTGACCGGTGTTCCTGTTTTCTTCATTTGGCGTCGAAACTGGCGAGCGGGATAATAACATCTTAGAGAAACTTCTTTGCCGGCGAATGCATCATAATCGAAGTTCTCATCAAGGAGCGAGTGGGTTAATGAAGCGTGTTATTGTCGTCCAAATTCTTATCTTGGCTGCAGTCGGCTTCACCTTTTCGCAGTCGGGACGAAAGGCTGCGGCGACTCGAACACCACCGCCGCGGCAAGTCGATGCCACTGAATATTCCGAATCCAAATCTCAGCCCAGGCGTACGCAACGGATAACGGAACGGTTTCCTAACGTAGGCGGAACAGCCGATCCAAAGAGCAGTCCAGCCCCGGTGCTATCACCGGCCCCAACGCTACCCGACGCTGAGGGTGACGTTGTACGCGTTGAGACCAATTTGGTCACGATACCGGTCTCTGTCTTTGATCGAAACGGACTATATATCCCGGGCCTAAGGCAAAACGAATTCAAGATATACGAGGACGGCGTCGAGCAGGAGATCGCATATTTTGGCACTACCGAAAAGCCCTTCACCGTGGCCCTAGTACTTGACGTCAGCCCTTCGACTGCATACAAGATCGACGAGATCCGCCGCGCGGCCACCGCCTTCGTAGACCAATTGCAACCTCAAGACAGTGTGATCGTCATCGAGTTTGATCACAGCGTCAATGTTCTCACCCAGGCGACACAGGACCGAGCAAAGATCTATAAGGCTATCAGCAAGGCAGATTTCGGCGACGGGACCTCGCTTTACAACGCCGTGGATGAAGCTCTTCGCAAACAGCTGGATCGGATCCAAGGGCGAAAGGCTGTAGTGCTTTTTACCGACGGCGTTGACACCACCTCGCGAAAAAACAGTTACGAAGGTACGTTGGACTTTGCCGAGGAATCTGACTCGCTGATCTTTCCTATCTATTACAACACTTATTTTGATAACAACCGTCGGATCAGCAGCCCGTTCCCGGATATTTTCGGCGGCATAATCTCAAATCGTGGTGGTTCTGCCGAGGATTATGCTCTTGGCAGAAGGTATCTTGAGGAATTGGCA
>JBHENG010000045.1:0-19891 GCA_046262195.1 Pyrinomonadaceae bacterium
ATCGAGGAGCTGGCAAAAAGAAACTAAAAAGTATGTTTCGTCACGTAAAGAGAATTCACTTTATAGGTATCGGCGGCATCGGGATGAGCGGCATAGCGGAGGTTCTTTGCAACCTCGGATTTGTGGTGTCCGGTTCTGACACAAGAAAATCACGAAACACCGAAAGGCTGGAAAAGCTGTTCAATATTCGCGTACATGAGGGCCATGCTGAAGAGAACGTTCAGGATGCACATGTAGTGGTCTATTCGTCAGCGGTGAAAGACGACAACCCGGAAGTTTTGGTCGCTAAAAAAATGGGTATACCCGTCATTCCTCGCGCTGAGATGCTCGCAGAGCTTATGACGCTCAAACCATACGCAGTGGCCGTGTCGGGAACCCATGGTAAAACTTCGACCACGTCCATGATCGCGACCATCCTCGGATATGCGGGATTTGATCCCACTACGGTCGTTGGGGGTGTGGTTGACACTCTCGGCTCGAACGCAAAGCTGGGAAGCTCCGATTGGTTCGTCACGGAGGCGGACGAAAGCGATCGGTCGTTCCTGATGCTTTACCCAACCATAGCCGTCGTCACGAATATAGATAAAGAACATATGGAATCATATAAGGGAATGGACGACGTGGTCCAATGCTTTACCGACTTCGTTAACAAAGTGCCATTTTTTGGAGCAGCCGTGATCTGCCTGGATGATCCAAACGTGCAGCTGATCATTCCTAACATCAAGAGGCGACGCGTAACTTACGGCTTGACGTCGCAAGCCGACATTTCGGCGCACGGCATCACCTACAATGATACGTTCGGCTCATCATTCACAGTGTCCCAAGGCGAGACCATTCTTGGTGAGATAGCTCTCCCCGTGCCGGGTAAACATAATGTTTACAATGCTTTGGCGGCAACCGCTGTCGCCCTCGAGTTGGCAATTCCTTTCGAGAAAATCGTGGGAGCATTTGCCGGTTTTAAAAATGCGGATCGTAGGTTTCAGTTCAAAGGCGAGATCGATGGAATCACTGTCGTCGACGACTACGGACATCATCCGACAGAGATCGTCGCCACGTTGTCGGCGGCGAAAAACAGCGCCGGCAACAGGCGGAAGGTTGTGATTTTTCAACCCCATAGATATACCCGGACCAAGGAGTTAATGGACGATTTTGTAGTGGCCTTCAACAATGCCGATCTGCTTTTTATTCTCGATATCTACGCGGCAAGCGAGCGACCGATCGAAGGTGTCACGGCAGAGGTCTTGACCGAGAATATTCGTCGATACGGGCATAAGAATGCCTATTACATCGGTGATGTCGAGACGGCAGCTGACATGGTTTGTTCGTCATTACTTCCCGGGGACCTTGTAATTACTCTCGGCGCGGGAAGCGTTACGCGTCTATCAGATCAAATACTGGAGCGGCTGAAAGGCCGTCAGGCAACGGCATAAACCTGTCTTTTAGTAGTAATGGCAAAGAAGAAAAGAGCAGCGAGTACAAAATCAAAAACAGGGTCCGTTAGATTGAGAAGCAGGCGGAATTCAAGCAAAACGGGCCTAGTAGGTGCGCGTACGATCGGCCACTATATAGTCCCCTTAATGATCACGGCGATACTTTTGGCGTCTGTCGTGTTCATCGGAATCTCGGGTTACGAGACGGCGACGGCGTCAAATTTCTTTGAGCTGAAATATGTGGATGTCAGAGGTACTGACAGGACCGCGCCGGATGACGTTAAAAGGATCGTAAGTGCGGCGGTCGAGAAACCGGGCGTCTGGCACGCCGACCTGTCGGACATTAGAGCGAAGATCGAGAAATTTCCCTTCGTTAAATCGGCCTCGGTATCGCGCAGCCTCCCATCGGGAATACGCGTTAACGTCGTCGAACGTGTTCCGGGGGCAATTGTCAGAATGGGTGAGAAAAACGTCCTGGTCGACGGTGAGGGGATTGTTTTGTCGACTGTAGGACCGGATCAAGAAGAGTTTCCCTTTGTGCTTCACGGCTGGGATGAATCTAAAACCGAAAAAGCGATCCCTGAAAATCTCGCCCGTCTGAAGATCTATAGAAAGATGCTCGAAGAGTGGCGACAGTTTGACCTGGCGAGCCGGGTTAAAGAGGTAAATCTAGCAAATCCCAGAGAGCCTGTGGCGGTTGTCGAAGATTCCGGTCGGCCGATCGCCGTCACATTAGCGAGAGAAAAGCTCGGCAATAGTCTTAAAACAGCGGTTGAGGCCCTAAGCGGAAAGGGCTCAAAGATCAAATCCGTTGACTCAGGCGGCGTTTACCCGGTAATCCAGTATCTCGAGTATTAGAACAGTGCAGATATGACGAACGAAATACAGGCAGTTGGGTTAGATATTGGCACCAGCCGGATACGTTGTGTCGTTGGTGAACTGTCTGCGGACGGCCAGATGAATATTGTCGGAATCGGCGATGCTGAATCGAAGGGTCTGCGTCGCGGAGTAGTGACGTCCACCGAGTCAGTTGCCGACTCCATAAGAAAGGCTGTAGGTGAAGCTGAACGCGTCAGCGGCCTGGATGTGACGTATGCGACAGTTAACCTCTCCGGCGAGCATCTGCGGGGAGAGAATAAAAACGGCGTCGTTGCAGTTGCCGGTCCCGAAAAAGAAATCACGGATGAGGATATCGAGCGTGCGGTTGACTCGGCCAGTGCAATGCCGCTAACACCGGGGTGGGAAATAGTTAGCCGGTTGCCCCAAGAGTTCATCGTTGATGGCCAGGACGGAATAACGGAGCCGGTTGGCATGAATGGGGCCCGTCTGGAGGCCCTTGTTCATATAGTTACAAGCCCGAGCGCGGCACGTCAGAATCTTATCAAAGCAGTTACGCGTGCTGGCATCGACGTCGAACAGCTTGTGCTCGAGCCGCTTGGTGCGGCCGAAAGCGTTCTAACCGATGACGATAAGGAATATGGCTGCGCGATCGTCAATATGGGTTCCGAGATAACGAGCCTGATGATATTTGGTCGGGGGGCCGTACAGCATACTGCAGTTTTTCCGTTTGGCAGCATGCTGTTTACGAAAGACATTGCAACAGGGCTGCGAGTCTCTATACCCGAGGCGTCCAAGATCAAAAAGAACTGGGGCTGTGTGGCTGCCTTTTTGCTGGACGAAGACGAGCGGCAGGAGATCATCGAGATATTGCCGTTCGGCCGCAGCGAGACCCGTGGCCTGTCGAAAGAGATACTTTGCGACATCATGCAGCCTCGGGCGGTGGAATTACTGCAGCACATTGCCAGAGACGCAAGTGCGACGAAAGCTCAGATATCCGGCGGTGTTTTCCTAACGGGCGGAGGAGCGATGACACGTGGGCTTGCGGAGGTTGCGGAACAGGTTTTTGATGCGCCTACGCGCACGGGATATCTTGAGCCGTCGTACTTTGGAGGCCTGGCAGAAGAGGTGCAGGGACCGCAGTGGGCGGCCGCGTGTGGTCTTGCTCTTTATTCCATGCGGAGCCAAATGCGGTCCGACGGAATGGGCGGGAAATCGTCGGCAAAAAAGGTAGCGGAGTGGTTTGGAAATTTTCGTGATAAATTTCGATAAAAACTTAATTTTGACTGGATTTTCGCCGCAAAGAGTTGTATGCTCTTTCGCCAACAGCACAATATCTTGTTATTTCCAGCGGACAGCTCAAAATTCATTACAACTCACTGATCCTGAACTTGCGTCATGGCAAACTTTTTCGGAATGGAAGACCTTCAAATGAATAATACCAGCATTAAAATGTTCATCGATGAGCCGCCCATTACGGGCGCTCGCATCAAAGTCATCGGCGTGGGCGGCGGCGGCAGCAATGCCGTCAATCGCATGATCGACGCTGGCATCAAGGGGGTTGAGTTTATCGTGGCAAACACCGATCTGCAGGCACTGAATGCTTCGAAGGCACCAATGAAGATCCAGCTCGGCAGCAAATCTACCCGCGGGCTTGGTGCGGGTTCGAACCCTGAGATCGGCCGACAGGCTGCACTGGAGGATCATCAGAAACTCCTCGACGTACTCGAGGGATCGGACATGGTCTTCGTGACCGCGGGCCTTGGTGGCGGAACGGGCACCGGTGCTGCACCCGTCGTTGCCTCCCTGGCTATTGAACTAGGAGCCCTGACTGTGGCGGTCGTTACCAAGCCTTTCACTGTCGAAGGCAAGAAGCGTATGGCCCAGGCCGAACAGGGGCTCGCAGACCTTCGCGGCTGTGTCGACACATTGTTGACTATCCCGAACTCTAAGCTGCGGGAAGTAGAGGAAAAGATCACGATCATGGAGGCATTTCGTCGGGCGGACGATGTCCTGCTTCAGGCTGTCCGCGGCATTACCGATCTTATTATCACCCCCGGTATTATCAATCTCGATTTCGCGGATGTAACCACCGTCATGCGCGGCAAGGGCGTTGCACTCATGGGCATCGGTAAAGGCGACGGCGAGGACGCGGCATCTAAGGCGATGCGTGCGGCGCTCGACTATAAATTACTCGAAGAAAACTCCATCAAAGGAGCTAAAGCAGCCTTGATCAATGTGACCGGCGGTCCGAACATGGTGTTGGGCGAGGTTGAAGACGCTATTGGGATGATCGAAAGCGAGGCTGACGATAATGCTGATATTATCTGGGGGAGCGTCATCAAAGAAGATCTGGCCGATGAGATCCGGATTACCGTGATCGCGACCGGGTTCGACAGCCAATCGGCCGCGATTCTGCCTCGGCCCAAAACCGCCGAAGCAAGGGCCGTATCATCGGTGTCAGCCGGTTTCGGCGGTCCCGAGGTCGCTTCGTCGGAAGACATGGATGTTCCGACGTTTATGCGGCGGCAGGCAGACTGAGGTCGTCCGGTTTTACCTTTACATGGAACGTCAAATCTCAGATCGACCCATTATCGGCATCACGATGGGCGACGCGGCTGGGATCGGACCGGAAATCGTTCTTAAAGCATTATCAGATATAGATCTGCAAGCGGCATATCGATGCGTGATGATCGGTGATGCCGCCTTTTTGCGCCGTTCGGCCGCGTCGCTGGGTCTCGATGTTAGAATAATCGAATTCAGCACCGCCCCGCTCACTCAACCGACTGATGTCGAGGTCTTCAACCTGAACAATCTTCCGCCGTCGTTCGATATCGGTATCGATGCAGCGATCACTGGTAAGGCGTCCGCCGAATGCGTCGAGGCCGCCGTGCGACTATGGCAGGAGGGAAAGATCGATGGGGTATGTACGGCACCCATAAGCAAAAAGGCAATAGCGATGGGCGGGTATGATTTTCCCGGGCATACGGAATTCCTCGCGCATTTAACAGGGACCAAAGACTTCGCCATGAGCTTTTTTGCGGAAAAGTTACGCGTGGTTTTGCTGTCGACCCACCTACCTCTTCGCAATGCGATAGACCTCATCAAAAAAGATGCGCTGATCTCGCTGATAGAGTTCACCCACAACGAGATGTCAAAGCTGCTGGGGAAAAAAATACGAATTGCGGTTGCAGGATTGAATCCGCATGCATCAGAAGGTGGTTTGTTTGGCACAGAAGAAAAACTCGAGATAGGTCCGGCAGTCGACCATTGTCGCACCGAGTTGGGCATTGACGTCACCGGCCCGTACCCGCCGGACACAGTTTTCCTTCGTTGTTCACAAGGTGAGTTCGATGCCTGCGTAGCTCTATATCACGATCAGGCTACAATCCCGGTAAAAATGCTGTCTTTCGGATCGGGCGTCAACGTCACGCTGGGGCTGCCGCTGATCAGGACGTCAGTCGATCACGGCACCGCGTTTGACATTGCGGGCAAGGGTGTCGCCGATGCCGGTAGCCTCGTTAGCGCGATTAGGCTTGCCAGTCAACTCGTGAATGCTCGCGAAAGGCGAATGTAATCTGATAGTATTATTCGAACGTTCTGATCAGATCACTTATCAATGGACAGACCGAGCGCGAAGCCGATCAACATCCTCGTCGCCGATGATGACGCTGAGGTGTTACGTTCTGCCCGGAACGTTCTCGAGTCCGAGGGATTTACCGTCATCACTGCCCGGGATGGTAAAGAAGCGTACAAGTTACTGCAGTCCGAAGAGATTTTTGCTGCGGCTATTTTTGATCTCGTTATGCCGCACATCGAAGGGCGGGACCTGGTACGATACATGCAGTCGGAACGCCGACTGATGAGGGTGCCGGTAATCATAATGACGACCGAGCTGAGTTCCAGACTCTCCTCCGACAGCTTTTCAGCGGGTGCGGTAGCCTTTCTCCCGAAACCTTTTACGGACTCGCAGCTTAGGACAATGCTCCACATGTTTGTTGAGCCGCCCAGGAGAAGTAAAACATAGTGACGAGACCAAAGCTTTTACTGGCTGATGATTCGGTGACCGTTAGAAAGGTCGTCCAATTGACATTCACGGACGAAGGCATTGACGTAGCCGCCGTGGCCGATTCAAATTCGGCTATGCAGAAATTTGTCGAAATACAGCCCGATATTGTGCTGGTCGACGTCGGCCTACCAGGTATCAGCGGGTATCAGATCTGCGAGATGATCAAACAGGACGAGGCGACAAAACACATTCCCGTACTTTTGCTCGTGGGATCGTTCGAGCCATTTGACGATGCGGAGGCAGACCGCGTGAAGGCTGATGGATTCCTCACAAAACCTTTTCAGTCGATCCGTGATCTCGTATCGCGTGTCAAGGAACTCCTTGGGACCGAACAGCCCTCCCAAGCGGAACAAGACCCGGTCAATGCGACTGACGACCCACGGGAGAAACTGCCGCCAACCGGAGCTGACACGGTGGATATAGAGGACCTCTACAAAAGCAGCTTCGCTGTCACGGCCGAGATCGAGGAATTTGACACGGTTGATGATCTCCTGGGCGACCCGGGAATGGACGACGAAATGATCGAAGCGACATACCTCTCCGACAGCCGCGATGAACGCAACGCTAAGGAACCCGCCGAACCTGTGGAGCCCGCCCAACCTATGGGACATGCCGAACCCGTGGAACCCGCCCAAACGTTTGACTGGTCACCTGAGTCCAGGGTCAGCGAAATCGCCATGTCGACCGCTGAAACTGCGCCTGAATCAGCAGCGATTCCTGAAGAGCCGGGAGCAATGGATCAGGAAACTTCAATGGCAGCCGAGGATGAACCTTCTTTGGAAACAGTGGCTGAAAAAGAGACTGTTAGTTATGATCGTTATGATCACGGGCAGCTGATCCATGAGGTTCGAAACGATAGCTCCATTGACTCCGCTGAGGTTGACTTCGGGCATTTGAGGCGCGACGAAAACGCCGATGCGGCAATATCTCAGACGTTTGACGAACAGCCATTTTCCGCGCAGGGCAAACAGGGATCCGAGCCCGATGCTGTCACCGATTCTAGCGTGAGCACAGAGCCTCAGGAGCCGTCCCCAGAGTTTATTTCTCTCGTAACACAGCGGGTTCTAGAGAAACTTTCCGATCGTCTTATACGTGAGATCGCCCAAGAAGCGGTCCCGCGAATTACTGAAAAGTTAATTCGTGAGGCATTGGAACAAGATAAGCGGACGTAGACAATAGGTTCGTCAAAAAGATAGCAGCGGCTGGCTTTCATTCTGAAATGAAAGCCAGCCCGTTTTGTTTTAGAATAAAAGTTTTATAAACAGTTATGGAACTCGATAAGGCCTATAACCCAAAAGCGGCCGAGGAAAATCACTACCAGTATTGGGAAGACAATGGCTTTTTTGCTCCGGAGGTCAACGAGGACGTAAACGCCCCGACTTATTCGATCGTCATCCCACCTCCGAACGTCACTGGCAGCCTGCATATGGGTCACGCGCTTCAGCACACCCTCATGGATGCCCTGACCCGTTGGAAGCGGATGTGTGGCTATCGTACGCTTTTTCTGGTGGGAGTTGATCATGCAGGTATCTCGACGCAATTGATGGTCACACGGCAGCTTAAAAATGAGGAGCACAAGACTCCGCATGACATAGGGCGCGAAGCATTTACCGAGAGAGTGTGGCAGTGGAAACATAAGTATGGCGGTGAGATCACACGACAGATACGCGGCGAAGGTCTTAGCGTGGACTGGTCCCGTGAGCGCTTTACCATGGAGGATGATCTTTCAAAGGCCGTTCGGGAGGTATTTGTAAGGCTGTATAAGGAAGGATCGATCTACCGGGGAGCCCGCATAGTTAATTGGTGCCCTAAGGACAAAACCGTTCTCTCCGATCTCGAGGTAAAGGATGAAAAGGCAAAGGGGGGGAAGCTTTACTTCCTCAAATATCCTATCAAGGACGAGGCGACGACCGTCACCGTCGCGACAACCCGTCCCGAAACAATGCTTGGGGATACGGCAGTGGCTGTAAACCCGGACGACGATCGATACCGACATCTGATCGGCAAGACCGTGGAGCTTCCACTATCGGGCCGTCAAATACCCGTTATAGCAGACGAATATGTCGAGTCGGAATTTGGGACCGGTGCGGTAAAGATCACCCCCGCGCATGATCCTAACGATTGGGAGATCGGCGAACGTCATGGCTTGGACCAACTAGTCATTATGGACGACAGCGCGGCGATGAACGCTCTGGCTGGCGAGGAGTTTGTCGGGCTTGACAGGTACGCCGCCCGCGAATTGGTAATAGAAAAATTTGAGCAGCTTGGCTTGTTGGACAGGATCGAAGATCATGACGCGACGCTTCCGCACTGTGAGCGGTGTGGAACGGTAATCGAGCCGCTTCTCTCCGAACAGTGGTTCGTCAAAATGGACCAGATGCGCAACCTCGCTCTCTCTCTGATGAAGGATGAGGGTATGCCGCGATTTTCCCCCAAGGTTCCGTATAGAAAGGTTTATACCACATGGCTGGAAAATCTGCGTGATTGGACGATCTCCCGTCAATTGTGGTGGGGCCACCAGATCCCCGCGTGGTACGACCCGGCGGATAATGTATACGTCGCCCGTACCCGAGATGAAGCCGCCGCAGAGGCGGGAACCGACGATCTTCGCCAGGACGAGGATGTTTTGGACACATGGTTTTCATCCGCGCTTTGGCCTTTTTCAACGTTAGGCTGGACGGGCGATGTTGAGACAACGGCCGATCTCGAGGCGTTCTATCCGACGGACGTGCTTGTAACGGGCCGCGATATCATTTCTCTTTGGGTATCCCGAATGGTCATGACCGGGTTGAAGTTTATAGGAGAGAGGCCATTTGATGATGTGATTATCCACGGCACGGTGCTTGACCGCAACGGACAGCGAATGTCCAAAACCAAAGCGAACGGCATTGATCCGCTTACGGTCTTTGAACGTTTTGGCGTCGACGCGACTCGCATGGCACTTGCCGGCTCTGCAACAGGAGTTGATTTCGCCTGGCGCGACGAGAAAGTCGAATCTTTTCGTAATTTTGCCAACAAGATATGGAATGCGACACGATTTTGTTTGATGAACGCGAATGACATAACGATCAATAACGCCGCGCTATCATCACCGTCGACACTGGCTGATCGGTGGATCGTGTCCAGGCTAAATAAGACCGCCGTCAGCGTAAACTACGCCCTTGAGACATATCAGTTTCATGAAGCAGTCCAACTGTTATATCACTTCTTTTGGGACGACTTTTGTGATTGGTATATTGAGTTGGTCAAGGACGAGATCGCGGGTGCCGCTGCGGATGAAAAGAGCATTCAGACACGAACACTGATTATTACCGTTCTTGAACAGGCACTGCGGATGCTTCACCCGTTCATGCCGTTTCTGACAGAGGAACTATGGCAAAAACTGCCTGGCGTTTCGTCCGAGATGCACGATGTGGCATACTCCACAGCCAGACCGACGATTATGCTCACAAGCTTTCCGAAAGGTGATGAGGCATTATTTGATCAACCAGCGGAACGGGAGATGAACACAGTTATCGACATCATCAAAAAGGTTCGAAACATCCGGGCAGAAATAAATGTATCCTCCGCGATACTGTTTACCGTGCACATTGCGGGTGATGAACGAACCCGGAAGATCGTCAACGATAATGAAGCTCAGATTCTGAAGCTTGCCCGCGGCGGTACACTCGTTGTTGCCGACCGTCTTGATGTTCCGAAAGCATCCGCTAAAGCGGTAACCGCTAATGCGTCAATCGCCGTACCGCTCGAGGGTCTTATTGATTTCGAGAAGGAAAGATTGCGGCTGCGCGGCCAGATCGAAAAGCTAAGGGAGGAGAAAGGCCGCCTCTCCGGCCAGCTCTCGAACCAAAATTTTGTAGATCGCGCACCGGCGGAAAAGGTGCAGGGGCTCCGCGACAGGTTCTCTGAGCTGGAACAACAAATAGATACGCTTACGATTAACCTGGAGGCCCTCAATTAATGAACTGGCTTGAGAACGGCGAGGTCCTTGCGAGTATTGGCGAGTTTTTGGCGGAGGACATCGGCCGCGGCGACATCACCACTACTTCTACCGTGGCCCCGGACACGAGAGGGCAAGGCAGGTTTCTTGCCAAGGAATACTTGGTCCTCTGCGGTCTGGATGTGGCAGAGGCGGTCTTTTTCCATCTCGATCCGGAAAGTTCAGAGATAGAAACCTCCTATAGCGAGGGCGATGAGATCGAGGAAGGTACAGTGTTTGCTACCCTCAAGGGGTATGCCGACGTTCTGCTCGTCGGCGAACGAACCGCATTAAATCTTATGCAGCGGTTGTCGGGCATCGCTACTCTCACTCGCCAGTACGTCAAAGCGGTGGAAGGGACAAAGGCGCAGATCGTTGATACACGCAAAACAACGCCCGGGCTGCGCATGCTGGAAAAGTACGCAGTAACTGTGGGCGGAGGCAAGAATCACCGAATGGGTCTCGATGACGGTGTACTGATCAAGGACAATCATATAACACTGGCCGGCGGGATCAGCGAGGCCGTGTCGGCTGCTAAGAAACGCGTTGGACACCTCCACAAGATCGAGGTGGAAATATCAAACTGGGCCCAGCTTCGTGAGGCCATCGTGGCCGGGGCCGAGATCGTAATGCTCGATAACCAGACACCGGATGAGGCCGCCAAATTGGTGAGGATGGCCCGGGACATGAATCCGGGGGTGATGATCGAGGCGTCGGGGGGAATGGATCTTGATCGAGTCCGTTCATTCGCCGAGGCGGGCGTCGATCTTATCTCCGTCGGACGCCTTACTCACTCTGCACGGGCCGTCGACATTTCATTCAAGATCCAGGCTGCGTAGCTCAAGAGTGCTTACTTAAGCGTTCAGTTCAAGCATTTCCTGATCGGCCCTAGGGAGCGGCAAGTAGTAGATCAGCCCTATTGAGACGATGATGGCGAATGTACATGCGACTCCGCCTTCCAGCCCATAGCCTCCACCCGTTAACCATGCGGGTCCCAGGTCCGCCGTACGCAGTATCGGATCAGAACTTAACTCCGCTACACCGCTTACGTTTATCCCAAACACCGGCCCTTGCAGCCAATTCCACATGAAATGGATCCCGAGCGGGAACCACAAATCGTATGTTTTCAGGTATGCGATCGCGAACCAAATCCCCGCGAGCAGCGTGTTTATAATTGAAAGCGGGTTCGCGCCCGGATTGTTGTTGTGTGCGAAAGCAAACAGCAGAGATGTCAATACGATCCCAACCACCACCGAATTTGCTCTCGTAAGAGTTTGAAGTAAATACCCTCGAAATAAAGTCTCTTCAGACAGGGCGCCCACCAGAAAAATAACTAAGGTCGTGATCAGAGTGGCAGATATAGACTGTAGCGAGGATTGCCGATTTATCGAGAGGCTCAAACCTCCCACCGCGACGGCGGAGAGCATTCCGCTGCAGAGCGCTACGGAACCCAAAACAGCTCCCAATAAAAAATGCTGTAACCAACTTCCGCGGAATGAAATTCCAAGCGAGCGAAAAGGAAGCTGTTCAAACAGTTTGCCATAAACCGCGCCGAAAGTGATCGCGACTACAGCCGAGATCGCGAAGGGAAGGGTCAGGGGCATGAACCGGGCGGTGGCTGCGCCCGCAGGCAGCTGCTTTATCACTGCCAGGGATAAAATGATCAGCAAAGTCGAGAGCAGTAAAAAACTCACCAGAAAAACCAGCGAGCGCCAACCGCTTCGAACCCGGCCGGCATTATTAAAAAAAATATTATTCATTATCAGTGGTCGAGAAGATTCTATCGAACGGTGTGCGCGTCAACAACGACCCAGCGGGTACGGCCATGTCGGTATGTTAAACTTTCAGACGTGGAACGCCCGCCCGTCAAATTGAGGCGCCGAAAAACGCCGTGGGTCATTGGAACGCTGATGGTGGTTTCCCTGGCCAGCCTCTTCATTCTCCAATCGACAAATCTTTGGAAGGAATTCACGATCAACTCGTCCGCCGATCTCTTGGCACTCTACGCACTTTCGTCGCTGAATTTTATCGCGTTCGTTATTTTTGCGTTTATCTTTCTGCGTAGCATCATCAAGCTAATGCGCGAGCGGCGAACGTTCGAACTTGGCGCACAAATAAAATCGCGGCTTCTTATTTACTTTTTTGCGGTCAGCCTGCTGCCGATCGTAGCGATGGCGGTGTTTTCGTATTTGTTTATGAACCGGGCTCTTGAGCGTTGGTTCTCGCAAATACCCCAAAACGTTATTACGGAGGCACGGGAGGTTCAGCGGCAATCGTTTCTCGACCGCAGACAAAAGTTCGACGAATCCGCTCGAATGATAGCTGCCATACTCGCGGCGACAACGCCAAACGGCGAGGATTTAGAACAGATAGCGAAGGCCGGAAATCTCGTTTATTTAGAAGTGCGGTCAGCAGATCAGGGAACCATCGCCGTATTTGATAATGCGCAGCCCGATCAAGAAGCGCATTTGGCCGCGGCGATCAGTAATGCACTCACAATCAATGCTGATGATACGAGAGAGCATGCCAACTTCGAGGTAGCCGTGGCTGATCTTCCGGGCGATAAAACTCTGATCCTCGCACGGGACCCGTTTGGCGATAGATCGGTTAGTCAGATCGTTCAGAATTCTGTGTCCGAGCTAGAAAGGCTGAAAGAGCAACAGGTAACGGTTCGGCAAGTGGCGTTTTTAACACTCGGTGTTCTTACTTTCTTGCTTCTGTTTGCGTCTTCCTGGATAGCTTTTTATGTCGCTCGCGGCTTAACGACACCGATCAAGGCCCTTGCCGAGGGGGCGGACGAGATCGCGAAGGGTAACCTTGGCCACCGGGTCGATGTTCTTGCTGAGGACGAGCTCGCCCTCCTGGTTTCCGCGTTTAATCAGATGGCCTCGAGGCTTGAGTCAAACTCCGTTGAGCTTGGCGAGCGCCGCAAGTATATTGAGACCATCCTCGAAACCCTTCCGACAGGGGTCATCTCTTTTGACCCCGAGGGAGCCATCAGTACGATCAATGGGGCCGCCCTTGCTATATTGCGACTTCATGGTGCCGACAGGGTTGCGGGTGCACGGTTAGAAACTGTTCTTACAGAAGAGAACCGTACAGTGATCCAACGTGTGGTTCAGCGAGCGAAACGTACCGGTCGCGCCGCAGATCAAACCCTCTTCAAACATACGGGACCGGGATCAAGTGGATCGAGACCGTCGACAGATTTGACCGTCGCACTCACTGCAACCAAGCTGCCGGACGAGGCCGGTGTCGTGCTGGTTATCGAAGATCTGACTGAATTGATAGCCGCTCAACGGGCCTCCGCGTGGCGGGAGGTTGCGCGGCGTATGGCCCACGAGATCAAAAATCCACTTACGCCGATTCAATTATCCGCAGAACGCATCGCGCGGCGCTTCGCTGCTGTCGGACATAAGGACAACGGTGCGGGAAAACGAGTAAGCGACAAGGGACCGATAGCTGAGGTTGTTGGTGAAAGTACGTCGACCATTTTGCGTGAAGTTACTTCACTGAAGACTATGGTTGACGAGTTCTCGCGGTTTGCGCGTCTTCCCGACGTGGTGCTCGAGGCTGGCGATCTAAACGAAGCCATAAGGCAGGCCGCCGCGGTTTTTGAGGGCCATCATGCGGAGATATCGATCCGTTTGGAACTGGAGACCGCCGTGCCAAACGTATCGATCGACACAGAACAGATGAAACGCGTTTTTGTTAACCTGATACAGAATTCCGTCGAAGCATTTGACGCCGATGTTGCCGATCCGCGGATCGTTATCACGACACGCAGCCATGTGTCACGCGGCCTCGTGGTGGCAGAGATCTCTGATAACGGTAAAGGGATCCCTGCGCAGGACCTGCAAAAGCTTTTTCAACCATATTTTTCCACCAAGGGACGCGGGACCGGTCTCGGCTTAGCGATCGTGAGCCGCATCATCGCAGAACATGATGGCCGTATCAAAGCCGTCGCCAACAAGCCTCGGGGCGCCAAATTCATCATCGAGCTGCCGGTAGATCGCGAAGGGTAAATGCAAAACTCCGTTCTTATCGTTGATGACGAGCGCGGCATTCGAGAGTCGCTTCAGAGCGTCCTCCAGGATGAGGGGTTCGTGGTCGAAACTGTCGACTCGGGTGAAGCATGCCTGGCGGCGGTAAGAACCGAGCGCTTCGCCTGCATACTTCTGGATATATGGCTCGGCGGTGGGATCGACGGCCTTCAGACACTGCAACGACTGAAGGAACAGGGAAATACGGCATCAGTCGTAATGATCTCGGGCCATGGCAATATTGAAACGGCGGTGCGTTCGACGAAGCTCGGGGCTTTTGATTTCATTGAAAAGCCATTGAGTATCGAGCGAACAGTGATCACAGTTAAAAACGCTATTCGGCATCGTCAGCTTGAGATCACAAATGAGCAGCTTCAGCAGGAAATAGCGGAAAAATATATCATGGTTGGCGAATCGGTCGCCATGCGTGCTCTCAGAAAACAGATTGCCATTGTGGCTCCAACAGAAGGCCGCGTCCTCATCTCAGGCGAGAGTGGGACGGGCAAGGAGCTCGTTGCTCGGAGTATTCACCTGCAATCTAAACGAAGAAACGCTCCTTTTGTAGAGATTAACTCTGCGGCCATTCCTGAAGAGCTTGTCGAATCCGAGCTGTTCGGCCATTCAAAAGGCGCCTTCTCGGGAGCGACTCGAGCCAAGAAAGGCAAATTTGAGGTGGCTGACGGAGCAACATTGTTCCTGGATGAGATCGGCGATATGTCCCCGCGCGTGCAGGCAAAGGTGCTTCGGGTGCTTGAGGAACAGCGTTTTGAGCCGGTTGGCAGCAATACAGCGGTCTCTGTGGACGTTCGGATCATTTCAGCGACTAACAAACCACTCGACAGTCTCATCGATAACGGAAACTTCCGGTCGGACTTGTTTTACAGACTGAATGTTATTCCTTTCCAGGTTCCGCCCTTGCGCGAGCGACGCGAGGACATTCCCGTACTTGTTGGGCATTTCAACAATCGATTCTCCGCCGAATATGGAAAACCGGCCAAAGAGTTTTCGGACGCAGCCTTGGATAAGCTCCGGGATTATAGCTGGCCAGGTAACGTGCGTGAGCTAAAGAATACCGTTGAAAGGGTCGTGATCTTGTCACCGAACATCCTAATCAATGCCGATGACCTGCCCCGGATGGAGACGACCAACGGTACGCCGGCGGGCAGCTTTCGATTTCCTTCTTTCAAAGATGCGACCGACGCCTATCAGCGAGAGTTCATTCTTCATAAACTGGCGGAATTTGAAGGAAACGTCACAAAGGCAGCCGAAGAAATGGGGGTCGATCGCAGCCACCTGTATCGCCGAATGCGAAACCTCGGTATACAGACTCGATAGTTTCGCCGTCCTGAGGTAGAACGCAGCAAAATGGCCGCGACGTAACGCCGCGGCCATGTCGTAATTATGCAGCGTCGAGAAACTATTTCTTAACCGGGAATCCGCGCTTTATCATCAACGCATCCACATTTGGATCGCGTCCACGGAAGCTGCGATATGCGTCCGCGGGGTCGATCGTATTACCGACCGAGAAAATACTCTTTATCAGTCGCCTTGCAACTTCCTTATCGTAAGCACCTTTTCCCTCGGTAAACGCCCCAAATGCGTCGGCCGTAAGAACGTCAGACCAGAGATAACTGTAATATCCCGCCGAGTAGCCGTCGCTCGAGAACACGTGTCCAAATTGAGGCGTTCGGTGTCTCATCACCAGTTCACTCGGCATTCCCAGGGCCGCAAGAGTTTCCTTTTCAAACGAATCAGCGTCGATCTTTCGCTCGCCAGCCAGGTGAAGTTTCATATCCACCAGAGCGCTCGACAGATACTCGGTCGTTGCAAAACCCTGGTTAAAGGTCGCTGCTTTTTTAATCTTGTCCACAAGCGCCTGTGGTATAGCTTTGCCTGTCTGATAATGGATCGCAAACTTCTGCAGTACCTCAGGTGTCGAGAGCCAGTGCTCCAAGAGCTGAGAAGGGAATTCAACGTAATCCCGCGCCACGTTTGTGCCTGAGAGCGTGGGATAAGTAACGTTCGACGAGAGCCCGTGCAGCGCATGGCCAAACTCATGAAACATCGTTATCGCATCGTCCCACGAGATCAGGACCGGGTCACCCGGCTTTCCTTTAACGAAATTTGAGTTGTTAGAAACGATTGTCGCGACGTTCTTACCCAACCTCTCCTGGTTGCGGTATGCGTTCATCCATGCTCCCGAGCGTTTGCCGTCCCGGGCGTACGGGTCGAAATACCACAGACCCACATGTTTCCCGGTCGTTTTATTTTTGACCTCATAAACGACGACATCGGAATGGTACACAGGCACATTCTTGACGCGGACGAACGTAAAATCGAAAAGCTCGCCGGCCACCCAGAACATCGCCTCACGCATCTTGTCCAACTGCAGGTATGGTTTGACCTCGTTCTGGTCCAGGTCATACTTCGCCTTCCGCACACGTTCCATGTAATAACGGTAGTCCCATGGTTCGATCTTGATCTTTGCGCCTTCCTTGTCGGCCAAGGCCTGCATATCCGCGACCTCTTCATTTACACGAGCGACGGCCGCGGGCCAAACGCCTTCCATCAGTTTCATGGCGTTCTCAGGGTTTTTCGCCATCGTGTTTTCAAGGCGCCAGTGTGCATGCGTCTGATAACCAAGCATTTTCGCACGCTCATACCGAAGCTTTAATATCGCGGAAATGATGGAGTTATTATCATGTGCATCGTTGTTGTCGCCGCGGTTGACGAACAGCCGCCAGGCTTTTTCACGCAGGTCGCGGCGAGCCGAATATGTAAGAAACGGGTCAACCGATGAGCGCGTGTTTCGAATTATGCCTATCGCTTTTATGTTTTTGCCGGCCGCGGCCTGCGCGGCGGAATCACGAAGAGCTTGTGGCAGCCCTGCAAGATCTGCTTCACTCGTGAGCGTTAAATAGAGCTCACTTTCATCTGCCAAAAGGTTCTGACTGAATTTGGTAAAGAGTCCTGCGAGCTGCTGATTTATATCGGAAAGCCGTTTCTTCTGCTCGCCGCCGAGCTTCGCTCCGGACCGCACAAAGTTTGTGTAATAGACCCAGGCAAGCCTTTGCTGCTCGGCATTAAGTTTTGATTTTTTCGGCGAATTGTAAACAGTCTGAATTCGTTTGAAAAGAGCTTCGTTCTGGGTGATCTGATCTGAAAGAGCTGCCAGTTTGGGTGCCATTTCGCTTTCAACGGCCTGAACATCCGGTGTACTCATACTGCCTGACCATATATCAAAGATCGTTTGAACCCGCGTGAGTTTCCGCCCCGTGTTCTCGAGAGCCACGATAGTGTTCTCGAACGTCGGCGCCGCTTTATTCTTGGCAATGGTGTTCACCTCCGCGAGGTTCTCGGCCATAGCCGCTTCGAGAGCCGGTTTGAAATCGGCAACCTTTACCTTGTCAAAAGGCGGCACTCCACCGTACGCACCGGTCCATTCATCAGTTAAGGGGTTAACAGCCAGATTCGACGCGTTGGAACTATTCCGAGGACTTGTCATAAAAATGGTAAAACCTACGGCGCCAAGTGCAAACAGACGGATCAAATTGTGACGGAACATTTTGTTGTTTCTCCTAATACTGGTCCGTTGGATTTTATCTTGCGCCGTATGGTTGGAACAAATATTTGTTGATACGTCGCATCCGGCGACGATGCAGCGTGGCGACGGGTCTGCAAGCTTAAAAAAGCAAAAGGGCTTTCCAGGTAAATCTCGGAAAGCCCTCAAAACTGGTACACCCGGCATGATTCGAACATGCGACCCCTTGATTCGTAGTCAAGTACTCTATCCAGCTGAGCTACGGGTGCTCAAAACCGAATAGTTAGACTACAAACCAATGGCCGGAGTGTCAAGCTTCTCCCACGGTAGCCGCCGCTATCTGGCGTAGTAACCCTGGCGTGTTCTCGAGATAAGGTCCGGGTTTTTTACATCGATCCTGACTGCCCGCCATTTACCGTCGCGCTTATCGTTTGTGGACTGATATTCGACGGTATAGAGGGTCCTCAGGTCGGCGGCAACCTGCGCGTACAGCAAACCCATCTCCTCGAGCCGATTTATAGCGTTGAGGGTGCCGCCGGTGCGGTTGGCGATGATCTGCAGGCGCGCCCGGGCGGCTTTGAACAATGCGACCTGCCGTGGAGTGGGATCGGCCAGCCGGGCCGGATCGCCCGTGGGAAGCGCCAGAGGGTAAATGGTTACTCCCTGCGCGTCGGACCTGCTTAAGACCCGGTTTAATGCGTCGCTAGTGTCGGGTTTGATCGCGGCTGCAACTTCCTCATCTTTTATTGACTCAAGTTTTGCCCTGTCCTGGTCGCGAACCGTGGTGTCGACCCCGTCCGTGAGCACAATTATCGCTTTTCGCCGACTGTTTTCTTTGGCCAGCTTATCCAGGGCGAAATCTATGGCCTTATAAAGAGGCGATTTTCCCCGCCCGTTTGCCACTGTGATCGAATTCGCGATCACGCCCCGGTCGGTCGTGAAATCGTTCCGTAGATTAACTTTGTCGTAAAACTCGACGACCGCCACGCGGTCCCGGGGCGAGATGGCATCAATAAATCTAAAGGCCGAGCGCTTGATGACCTCTCGAAAACCTAGCGTCGATCCGCTCATGTCGAGTATGATGACCACACTGAACGGAGCTTCACTCGGTTCAAAACGAGCGATCTCCTGCCTTACGCCGTCCTCGTATAACTCAAAATTGCTTTTGTTGAGGTTAAGTATCGGCCGTCCTTTTTGGTCAACCACGCCCACATTGAGGCGCACAATCGACGAATCGATCTTGATCGGGGCATCGCTCTGCGCCGTAACCCCTAGAACTGCAGTAAAAATTGAGGCAAAAACAAGGAACAGCTTTTGAAAAGACATAGGCGGATGTTAGCAATTTGACGCGGTTTGACGAAGCTCAGTTGCACTCGACACCATTCATCCGCTGCACAATCAAAGATTGACTCAGGTCGATTATCCGGCACAATATGGGATGACGGGTAGCTTGAGAAATGCGATAGTGCCGTCTTATTATGGAGCGTCTAGGCTGAGTGGGATGACTGTCGCTCCTTGATCAACAAATGGACGTGATTTGTCATCAAACAGTATGCATAAAGGTAAAAGGGTAGCTTCGCTTTTTGGGCCGTCAGCAATGCAAGAAACTTCTTATGATCTTCCGGCGAATGGAAAATGTCTCGACGGTCCACACCGCGAGTTATCAGATGATAGAGACCGCCTTCTATCTCGAGCCTCGGACTTCTCGCCATACGCGCCACAGTCTAACGGGCGTCTCGACAGACGTCAAGAATCGTAATATCGAAGGCCTGACCCCAATTCTGTTCAGAAACACCTACCCACTGCCAACACACCACGAAAGGTGTGCGCAATATGGGTGCGTTTGACTTAGGGTTCAACTTTCATAGATGACCCCAATTAATATCCAATTAATATCGTGTGATCGCTAACAGGAAGAATATGTGCAGCATCAAGGAGTTGAGGTTGCCTACTGAAAGCGCGCTTTTCAGTCCGGCCAAGGGCTTTTCGGGC
>JBHENG010000045.1:19901-20235 GCA_046262195.1 Pyrinomonadaceae bacterium
CCGCCGATGAGCGGAAAGGCTGTGCCTTTCCGGCAGCCTCATTAAGACTCTCGGAGGCTATGCCTCAATTAGCTCTTGCGATCACTTTCGAGTTTGAAAGCGTATAGAGGCGTAGCTTCCTAAAGTCTTGGGGTAAGGTCGAACGGAAAGGCATAGCCATTTCCGCTCATCGGGCGGCAATAGCCGCCAAGCCGCAACCGAATCAAATCGCGCACCTGATCAAGCAGCTTCGGTTGCTGGGTCGGCATTTTAATTGATAATACCCGGAGATGGGCATATTATCAGCGATGTTTCGTGTTAATAAGTAGTTATGCCTTTTCGTATTAATCAAGGA
>JBHENG010000046.1:0-19506 GCA_046262195.1 Pyrinomonadaceae bacterium
CTTCGACACGATAGTCGACGCGATCGGCAAAACGCCTCTGCCGCCGTATATCAAATCGGATGAAACATCGGCAGAGCATCACCGTGAGCGATATCAGACGGTCTTTGCAAGCAATCGAGGGGCCATCGCGGCACCGACCGCGGGACTTCATTTTACGCCTGACGTCCTGAAAGAGATCAAAGCAATGGGCGTTGAGATCATCTATATAACGCTCCATGTCGGTTACGGAACATTTGAGCCGGTGAGGGCAACAAAGGTAGCCGACCACTCGGTCGCGGCGGAGCATTTCGAGATCGGCAGCGAAGCTGCGGGCGTCTTAAACAAAGCCGATGCTGACGGAAGGCGGGTTGTTGCCGTCGGTACCACGACAACGCGTACTCTTGAGTATGCAAAGGCTGCAAATGGCACATTCAGGGCCGTAAACGGCTACGCCGATCTGACGATAACCCCCGGATATCGCTTTCAGGCGGTTAATGCGCTTCTGACAAACTTTCATTTGCCGCAAAGCTCTCTACTGGTTTTAACTTCAACTTTTGGCGGGCACGAACTTATAATGAATGCATACAGACATGCCGTTCGCGAGCGATATCGGTTCTACAGTTACGGCGACTGCATGTTGATCGTATAGCGCCGATGGCTGTTCTCGAAACAATCAGAAACTTCTTCGTGCCTACCTTTGGTCCCAGAGATGAGGTGGTTGTTCCGGCTGCGCCCACGACGTATGACATTCGCCCGCTCACACTTGAACAGCTTCCCGAGGTCCTGCGTCTCAATATCCGCTGTTTTTGCAACGGCGATAATTACACAAAATATACTTTCGAATACCTGCTAAACGAACCGCGATCTCTCAGCTATCGTGTGGTCACGCCAGCGGGTGAGATGGTTGCGTTTGCTTTCGTTATGGTGAATGAGAATAATGCCGCGCATCTAACGACGATAGGTGTGGCACCGGAGCATCGCCGTCGCCGCATCGCCGCCCGCCTCATGCGTCATGTTGAGCGGTCGCTGCAGAGCCGCGAGGTCACCACGGTCATGCTCGAGGTTCGTGTAAGCAACACAGAGGCACAGGAGCTCTACAGGCGTGCGGGCTATATGGTCGTCCAGCGTATCAGCAAGTACTACAATAATGGCGAAGACTGCTTTTTGATGATCAAGGCCCTGTTTTCCGCACCATCTTATTGAACCTTGTTCTGCCAAAAATATATCCGATAACCGACGTCTATCTGAGTGGCCTTTCGCATGCCGAACAGGTGCGTAACCTGATCGAGCGTGGCGCGCGAATGATCCAGCTGAGGGACAAACGGGCCTCCGCCGGTGAGTTTTACCACGCCGCGCTCGAAGCCATTTCGGCCGCCGCCCACGATGTAAAGATCATCATTAACGACCGTGTGGATATCGCCATGGCGGTTGGAGCCCACGGCGTTCATCTTGGCCAGGATGATATGCCGCCCGAGAGAGCGAGATGGCTGCTTGGTTCAGGCTCTATCATTGGTTACTCCACACACAATGTTCATCGAGCCGCTGCCGCGTCCCGTCTGCCGGTAGATTACATTGCCGCGGGCCCCATCTTCACAACCTTAACCAAAGAACAACCGGACGAGCCGATCGGCCTTGAAGGCTTGTCCGCCGTTCGTAATGCGATCGGTGATATCCCCCTGGTGGCAATTGGCGGTATCGGCGCAGTCACGGTCTCCAGCGTACTTGCCGCCGGGGCGGATTCGGCTGCGATGATCGGCGGGATCATCATAGATCCTCGGCCACTCGATGACTTTCTCATACCCGCTGTTTAATCTAATTCAACAATATTAAAAATTGCTTGCAATTAGAACTATCTATAACTGATAATATTGGGGACGACGTGGCAACGTCCCCCGTCCCATTCGATTAACTTGACCCCCCGCCTCGGTCCTTTCAACGGGAGCAAATCCATACCATGAGCTTGCTTGATGTAGCGCCAATTATTGAGCAGATGCTGCTCGTTTCTGAAAACGTCAGTGATCTGAATTTCTCCTGCGGGCAAAAGCCGCAAGTCGAGATCAACGGAACCCTGTATCCGGCATCGCCCCTTGGACTCGGTAAACTTTCGGCTTTCCAAACCGAGATGATAGCCATGGCGCTGATCAGGGACAACCCTGACGCCGCGGCCCAGCTGGTCAAGTATCGAACCGCGGATCTGAGCTATGCGCTCCCGGGGAAATGCCGGTTCCGCGTCAATGTATTTCAGCAGCGTAATTCCTTTTCGATCGTGATGCGTGTTATTCCGCACGAGATACCGACCTTCGACGCCCTACGGCTGCCGCCTCAGCTTGCTGAGATAGCTAATATTCGAAATGGAGTCGTCTTACTGACCGGCCCGACGGGATCCGGAAAAACCTCGACCTTAGCGGCCATTATCGATCGGATCAACGATACCAAGTCATATCACATTGTAACGATCGAAGACCCGATCGAGTTTCTTCACAGTCACAAGAAAAGCACCATCAATCAACGCGAGGTCGGTTCGGATACAAAGGACTTTGCTTCGGCTCTTCGAGCCGCGCTTCGTCAGGCACCCAAGGTCATCCTGGTCGGTGAGATGCGTGATCTCGAAACCGCCGAGATCGCTTTGGAAGCCGCCGAGACAGGGCACCTTGTGCTTTCAACGCTTCACACGATCGATGCCTCGAAGACGATCGATCGCATCATCGGTCTCTATCCAAAAAATGAAGAGCGGATCATTAGAACGCGGCTCGCGCAAACGTTCCGCTACATCGTCTCTCAGCGACTGATACCGACCGCGGACGGCAAGGGACGCATTGCAGCGGTCGAGATCCTTAAGTCCAACCCCCGTACCCGCGAGTATATTGAAAAGGGCGAGACCGAGGGCAAGACATTGCTCGATGCAATACGTGATGGCGAGATCGACGGCATGCAGGATTTTGATTCGGTGATCCGCGACATGATCGAAAAAGAGAAGATCACCATGGAAGATGGCCTGTCGTTCGCGACCAATCAGAACAACCTGCTGCTCCAGCTCAAAGGCCTGTCCTCTACCGACGATTATGCAAATGCGGGCAAGCGTAAGACCATGAAGCCCATGATCCCGCCGCCGGCGGAAAATCCCGATTCCGTGCTGAACATGGTCGAATAGTGTCAGGTGTAAAAAGTATGATCATACGATGTGATAACTGCTCAGTTTCTCTGCAGCTCGACGAATCAAAGATCCCGAGCGGAAATTTCTCAGTCCGCTGTCCGCGTTGTCAAAATCTTTTGCGGGTGCAGAAAGATGCGTCCGGCAAAGGCCTTTCTGCTGTCGATCAGCTAGAGGCCAGCAAGGCGGCAGCGGCAGCTGCCGGCAATAAACCGGATTTCGCCGAAAAAGAGTCTGAATTCCAGATCAACAATGCGTTAAAGTCGCTGATGGCCGCGCTGCAGACAGATAAGGCCGTTGCGGCAGCGGACGACCCGGACGAAAAACCTCGACGTGTGCTGTTATGTCTGGGCAGCAAAGCTGATGAGTCGGCCCGGGTTCTGGCAAAGGCGGGTTACAAGGTCTATGTCGCTCAGAGTCCTGCTCAGGCGAACGAGCGGCTCAGGGACGGGAAAACTGAGATCGTCATCTTTTCACCGGATTTCGCGCCCGATGTGGGCGGCGCAGCGGTTATCCAGCAGCGGGCAAACGCGATGTATTCGTCTGAACGTCGACGGCTGTATCTCATATCGCTCGACGATGGCGTCACCACGATGAACGCACACGAAGCCTTTTTGCGGAACCTTAATCTCGTCGTTAACAATAACGACATACACCAGCTGCCGCTGATCCTCAATCGAGCGGTGGGTGATTTCAACGATCTGTATTGCCACTTTAACCGTACTTCGGGAATGGCACCGATCTAAGTAACGAGTAAAATTCGCATCATCAGTCAGTTCAAAGGCTGGCTAATTCGCACACAAGCATTTCGATCTGCATCCGTGCGCCTGATGCACCGCTGCCGCCGATCGAGGTCTTGATCGCCAGATCAACGTCCGCGATGCGCTTTGTGGCGCGTATTAGAGCCGGCAAACTCGCCCGCCGTGCCACGGCGAGGAATTGCTCCTGGTCACGGTACCTTAGCTTCACGACGCTCGCTACCTCGGCACGCTCGGCGCCTCGCGACATCAGGTCTTTTGCCATGAGCAGCCGCCGATAGTTGTATGAGATGAGCCCAAGCAGAGCAAGCGGTTCAGCTCCGTCCTTCAGCGTCTGGTCGAGCGTCTCCAACGCCTGTTTACCCCGTCCGGCGATAAGGTGGGCCGTAAGGTCAAAGTTGCTGGCTTCACGGCTGTTCGGCACAAGGGCATCGATCAGTTCGGCGGTGATGGCTTTACCGGGCAAAGCAGCGGCGGCAAGTTTCCTCACCTCGTTCGTCAAACGCCGCACATCGGGCTCGACACGGGCCAGCAGGTATTGGAGCGTGCGGCTGTCCATCTCCGCTCCCGCTTCGGCGATCTCTCGCCGGGCCCATTCGGCAAAGCTGCGCTCGTCCAGGCGGTGAAACTCGACCGCGACGGCATTCTCTTTGAGGAGCTTGGACATCTTTCGGACGCCGTTCAGTTCATCTGCGACAAAGATGACGACCGTGTCGGGTGCGGGGTCGGTCAGGTAGGCAGACAACGCCGGTTCGTGGGCGTCACCGAGTGTGTCCCGGTAGCCCGTAGCCGAAATGCGAATGTCATTTATGCGAACCACGCGTCGCGACGCCATCATGGGCAACTGACGGGCGGCGGCGAGCGCACGTTTGAGATTGTCCTCAGTATTCAGGCTAAAGATCGTCTCGTTAAAATCGCGCAGGTCACCCTCGGCGAAGGCCAGATCCGCGATCGTTTTGGCGGCAATATCGCGCAGGTGGGTCTCGGGGCCGAACAGTACATAGACGGGCGCTATCTGCCGGCGCTTTAACTGATTCCTTAGATCGTCACGCGTCAAAACGGCCATACCGATCGATTATTTCTTGTCGTCCTTTACACCGATCCCATTGATAAAGGCAGAAACCGCCGCTTCGGCAAAGGCGCGGGCCATACGCTCCACGGCGGGGTCCTCCTCGTTGAAAAACGAGCGTGGGTCCGACGTGAACTCGAACGAGTCGCGAAAGACGAAATTCTGGTTGTCATAGAGGACCTTACCTTCTCTCACATCGCGTATGGTCACCGCCGTCACTATCGTAACTTCATACACGCGTGCCCGCCCTTCCCGATCGAGAAGGACACCTGTGAAATTAAAGTCGCGTATTGTGCCCTCGAGCACGGCGTCAGCGCCATCACGCGAGCCCTGAACCCTTAGACCCTTGCCGCGGCGGATGATCTCACGCGTGACGGCCTCGGTAAAGCGTGACTCAACCCGGTACCGCGTGCCGCGAGCTTCGAACTGAAATGCAGGCACGGCAACAACCCTGATGTGTCGCGGCAGGCCCGAATTTGTGACCGGCTTGTAACAATCGGTAAATCCGGAAGCTGTCAGCAACAGCGCCGAAATGGTGATCAAGCGTACTAATTTCATGCTGAACATTTTGGTCACCGCAAAGATCACTCGGTGCTCATGTTTTAGCGTACCTTTTCCGATACTCTGAAGCCACCCGCATCGCCTGAACAGTCGCCTTCACGTCATGAACGCGCAGTATGCTCGCTCCATTTGCCGCCGCTAAGACGGCCGCAGCCAGACTGCCGCCCAACCTGTCCTCCGGCGGCACGTCACCGAGTATCTTCCCAATAAAGGACTTTCGGGACGCCCCGACGAGCATCGGATAATCGTCAAATTCGTCCACGATCTTACCAAGTTTCGCTAGCAACTCTAAGTTCTGTTCAAAGCTCTTTCCAAACCCGAGGCCGACGTCGAGAACGATCTGTGGATCGGCCACGCCCCGGTCACGAGCCGCGGATATGGACCGGCGAAAATCCGCCGTAACATCTGCGACGATGTCATCCACCGGCGGCTGCGTGTGCATGGTTTCAAATGTACCGCGCGAATGCATCAGGACCAGCCCGGCGCCCGTTTCTCTCGCAACGTCCGCGATAGAGGGATCAAATCTCAGGCCCGAGATATCGTTGATGATCTCGGCACCTGCGTCGATCGATCTGCGAGCCACCTCGCTCTTGGTGGTGTCGATCGAGATCGCAACATCAAACTCGCGTGAGATAGCTTCAACGACCGGCAGGACACGCTCTAGCTCCGCTTTGCTGCTGACGGGCGAGCCTCCGGGCCGTGTAGACTCGCCGCCCACATCCAAGATGTCGGCCCCCTCGGATATCATCTTCTCGGCCTGCTTGAATGCACGATCTGCCGACAAAAACCGCCCGCCATCCGAGAAACTGTCGGGCGTCACGTTCAGAATGCCCGTGACAAGGGGACGCCCTTCCAGGTTGAACTCGCGTTTCGATGTTTTCCACGAAGGGCCGGCCATTACAAACTAGAATAGCTCAATCTCGATATTGGGCTCTGATCTTAATAATTCGATAAGTCCGGGTGCCATAAAAAAGGGATGAAGTCTCAACTTCGTCCCTTTTAGTTCTAATTGACCTGACTCTATGCCGTGGCCGGATTGTTGCCAGTGATGGGCGGGAGGATCGGCTTCTTAAAGGGGTTCTTGCTCTTCTCTTCCGTTTCAGGTGTTCCGTTATCGTCGGTCGCTGGCGAGTTATCACCGTCGAGCGGCAGGCCGGCAACGACACGGCGGATCTGCACGCTGTCGAGAGTCTCGTGCTCAAGCAGGGCCTCGGCAAGCCTGATCAGCGCCTCACGGTTCTCATTAAGCACCGACTCGGCACGCGCGTACTGCTCGTTGATGATCTTCTGGACTTCCTGATCGATCTTGATCGCCGTGTCCTCAGAGTAATCTCGGTGCTGCGCGATCTCACGGCCGAGGAAGATCTGTTCTTCCTTTTTACCATACGCCAGCGGGCCCAGCTCGCTCATACCGTATTCGCACACCATCGCACGTGCGATCTCGGTGGCTTTTTCAATGTCGTTTGAGGCACCGGTCGTTATACTGCCGATAAACATTTCCTCCGCAATACGGCCGCCCATGGACATCGCGATGTTGCCGAGCAAATACTCTTTCGTCGCGCTTAGACGGTCCTTTTCCGGAAGATACATCGTCACCCCCAGGGCCATGCCGCGGGGAATGATCGTGACCTTGTGCACCGGGTCGACGCCGGGCACTTTTAGGCCAACAAGCGTGTGACCGGCTTCATGATAAGCAGTGATCTTCTTTTCGTCATCCGAGATCACCATACTTTTGCGCTCGGCGCCCATCATGACCTTATCCTTAGCGATCTCAAAATCGTTCATGGCCACGACTTTCTTGTTAAACCGCGCCGCGTTCAGCGCTGCCTCGTTCACGATATTTGCGAGGTCAGCACCGGTAAAGCCCGGCGTGCCGCGTGCGATCACATTTACGTCTACACCCTCGTCGAGCGGGATCTTGCGGGTGTGAACCTTCAAAATGCCCTCGCGGCCCCTTACATCAGGACGGCCGACAACGACGCGCCGGTCAAACCGGCCGGGGCGAAGAAGCGCGGGATCGAGTACATCAGGGCGGTTGGTAGACGCGACGAGAATGACGCCGTCATTCGACTCAAAGCCGTCCATCTCCACAAGCAGTTGGTTGAGCGTCTGTTCCCGCTCGTCATGTCCGCCGCCGAGACCTGCACCCCGGTGTCGTCCGACGGCATCGATCTCATCAATAAAGATGATGCAAGGCGCATTCTTTTTACCCTGTTCGAACAGGTCGCGCACGCGTGACGCACCGACGCCGACGAACATCTCGACGAAGTCAGAACCCGATATCGAGAAGAAAGGAACGTTCGCCTCGCCTGCGACGGCTTTCGCCAGCAATGTTTTGCCTGTTCCCGGCGGGCCCACCATGAGGACGCCCTTTGGGATCTTGCCGCCCAGCTTTTGAAATTTTTGCGGATCCTTCAGAAATTCGATTATTTCCTGCAGCTCTTCCTTCGCCTCGTCAACGCCCGCGACATCCTTAAAGGTTACGCGTTTCTGCTGGTTATTAAGCAGTTTCGCCTTTGACTTGCCAAAACTCAGGGCCTTGTTTCCACCGGCCTGCATCTGCCGAAGCGTAAAGGCCAAAAAGCCCATCAGCAGTATGAACGGCAGCGCGTTTATGAGAACAAGCCATCCGAGGCCGCTTGATGGCGGCTCCAGTTTAATGATCGTGTCGGTCTCTTTTGCAGCAGCAAAGATCTGTTCGCGTGTGGCGTCACTAGTGTCGAGTTTTGCAGTGAACTTCTGATCAGCCCTATTGGTCAGCTCTAGAGTGTCCTGCTTGACCGTGACCTCTTTGATGTCCTTGTCCCTGATCCGCGTCACCGCAACGTCGAAGGAAAGCTCTTTTGCAGGCAATGTCTGCTTGGTCTGCAGATACCACACAAACACGAGCGCGCTGGAAATGATCATCAACCACAAAAGAACTTGTTTTGCCTTAGAACTCAATTTATAGCCTCCAAATCAACTTCCCGGGAGAAGCTTTACAATGGTGTTTTGATGTACTTTCCACCTACCGCGTTGTGCCAAATGCCCGACATTAGGCGTGCGTCTAAACGCAACCTTCGATTCTAGAACCGTAAGGGTCAATTTTCAACCTTAATTTCCTCATATCTGATCCGTCGGCCGGACTTAACCACCTTGCCCCCCGGGAGCTCGGCCGTACGTCCGCTCTTAACGCTCAATACCAAACGCTCGAGCGCTTGCATATGTTTCAGTTCCAATTGCCTCGTATTTCCTCTATGCGAGGCTAGCCACGATCTGAGAGTCTCGTAGAGCTCCGGTTTTTCGAGTGTCTTTAGCTCTCGCAATTGTAATTCGGCCGCTTCGGAAGTTGTGTTTAACGGCAAACTTTGCATTAATGCGGCCGTGTTCGCGAGCGTGTCGATGATCCTGGGGTTAAAATCCTCGAGCAGCGGCAGCAATATCTTTCGTATGCGGACACGTTTGAATGCCGTGTCCTCATTCATCGTGTCGTATCGATATTCAACGCCAATCGCGCGACAGTATCCTTCGGTATCAATTCTTTTTGCCCATGATAGCAGCGGCCGGACAAGAAGCGGCGAGGTGGGAAAAAGTAGTGGCTCGGCGTCTGCTGCCTCGTCGTCAGCTGCATCGCAGCCATCTGCGGGAGCCGGGGGTTCACTGTCGATGGACCGAACGGGTTTCATACCGCAGAGGCCCTGAGGACCACTGCCCCGGATCAGGTTCATCAAAAACGTCTCAGCCTGGTCGTTTATCGTATGCCCGGTGAGAATTGCGAAGGCGTTGACGTTATCAGCCGTTTTACGCAGAAAATCGTAACGGGCGGTGCGTGCGTTCTGCTCTATGTTGCCGTCGTTCGACGGCCCTGCGTGGCCGACGGCAAGCTCGATCTTACGCTCTTGGGTCAAATGCCTGACGAACTCCTCATCTCCGTCACTCTCGCCGCCGCGCAGCCGATGATTAAAATGTGCGGCGACAATACGCAGGTCGAGCTTTCCTTTTTGCTGCAGCTCGTGCATTGCCAGCAAAAGGCTCACGGAATCGGCCCCGCCTGAAACTCCGACCACAATGGTGTCGTCCTCGAACCGCAGGCCCAGCCGGCGCCAAGCGGTGATCAGATTTCGGACAAAATCATGCACGCATTGATTATAGCGGCTTTATACGGGAGTCTCAGGGTTAGTGAGTACGGCAGCACGTTTTTGCAGGAGGATGGTAATACGCGAGGTACAGATCAACTTGCCCCGATCGTTTGTAATCTCGATGCCCCAGACGCTCATTATCCGGCCGGGATAGATCGGCTTTGCCTCTACGGTGATGATTCCCCGGCTCACCGCACGAAGATGATTGGCGTTGATCTCGATGCCGACGGGAGCCACCTTTGTCAGGTCCGCACCGGCCACTACGCCGACCGACGCCGCCGTTTCACAGAGATAAAGCGACACACCACCGTTCATGATGCCCATATACTGGTGCACCTTTGGTGTGACCTCCATTGTCAGGACGACGCGGTCGGCCGTAGCCACCTCGATCTTTACGCCGAGGAACTGCAGCAGATCGCCCTCACCGGTCTTCCTGATCAGCTCCGCCTTATCCATTAATCTTCAAGATAGCTATGTGCCTCGGCGAGTGCGGCGGTCACCTGCTCCCGCGATGTCCCGCCGGGTACATTTTTGGACGCAAGGGTTGCATCGAGTGAAAGAGAGTCCATGACGTCGGGCCCGATCTTGGATGACAAAGCTTGAAGCTCATCAGGTGTCAGCTCGTTCAGCTCTTTTCTCAGTCCGATGGCCTGCAGCACGACCTTGCCCACCGTTTCATGGGCCGTGCGGAAAGGAATGCCCTTTTTTACCAGGTAATCCGCAAGCTCGGTCGCGTTAAGATAACCTCTCGTCGCGGCGTCGCGCATCCGTTCCTCGTTCACGCGGACGTTATCCAGCACTATTGTCCCAGCCCTGAGCGAGATGCTGACAGTATCGACGGTGTCAAAAACGGCCTCCTTGTCCTCCTGCATGTCCTTGTTATAGGCGAGCGGCAGGCCCTTCATCATTGTGAGCAGACCGAGATGGTGGCCGAATACGCGCCCCGCCTTTCCGCGAAGCAGCTCCAGGGCATCGGGGTTCTTCTTTTGCGGCATTAGGCTCGACCCCGTCGAGACGGTGTCGCTGAGCGTAACAAAGCCAAACTCCGTCGAGCAGTAAAGTATCAGGTCCTCAGCCAGCCGCGACAGGTGGACCATGATGAGCGATGCGGCGCCCGTTAGCTCGATGGCAAAATCACGATCTGAGACAGCGTCAAGACTATTTGCGGTTACACCGTCGAATCCCAGCTCGCTCGCCACAGCTTCACGGTCGATGGGCACGCTGGTGCCTGTCAAGGCGGCGGAGCCCAAAGGCGAAATATTGGTGCGTTCTCTGAGGTCACATAAACGGTCGCGGTCCCGGCGAAACATTTCAAAATAAGCCAGGCACCAGTGCGCCCACATCACTGGCTGGGCCCGCTGCAGGTGTGTGTAGCCGGGAAGTACAGCGTCGCGATGCCGCTCGGCGAGTTTGATAATCGCTGCCTGCAGCTCCGCAATTAGATTTTCTAAGTTATCGATCTCATATCTAACCCACAATCGTAAGGCCGTTGCCACCTGATCGTTTCGGCTGCGTCCGGTATGCAGCTTCCGGCCGGTGTCGCCGATCCCCTCGATCAGCTTTCCTTCGATAAATGAGTGGACATCCTCGGCATCAGAACCATCGAAATACCTCGGGTCACGCGACTCGTCCTCCAGCAGTTTGGTCAATCCGGTGACGATCTGGGTTCTTTCATCTGCTGTCAGAACACCTGCGTTATGCAGCCCATTGGCATGAGCAATGCTCGCGCTCACGTCAGCCACAAGCAGCCGTTTATCGAACCGCAGCGAATCATTGAATTCGGAAAAGGTCGCGTCCGGCTTCTCAGTAAACCGCCCGCCCCACAATTGTCCCAGCCTGTTCGTCATGACCATCTTGAGGCCCCATGGCCTCCTTTTGCGTTATCAGCACCTATGCGTGAGAATTATTTTCACGCAAAGCCGCAAAGTTCGCAAAGATGAAACCGCGGACGTACCCGTGCTTTGCCGACCTGTCCCTGACCAAATTATGAATAGATCGATCAAAAAGGTGGTCCTCGCTTACTCCGGCGGCCTCGATACTTCGGCAATGCTCCTATGGTTAAAAGAGACCTACGGCTGCGAGGTTGTTTGTTATTGTGCCGACGTCGGCCAGGGAGAGGAGCTAAGCGGTCTCGAAGAAAAAGCCATCGCCACCGGCGCCTCAAAGCTGTACGTCGAGGATCTGCGTGACGAGTTTGTAAAGGATTTTGTCTGGACGGCCGTCAAGGCAAACGCTTTGTACGAAGGCGTTTACCTTCTTGGTACGTCGCTGGCCCGTCCCGTCATTGCAAAACGACAGATCGAGATCGCACGCATGGAAAACGCCGATGCCGTCGCTCACGGGGCCACGGGTAAAGGCAACGATCAGGTGCGTTTCGAATTGACCTACTACGCACTGCAGCCAGATATCAAGGTAGTTGCACCGTGGCGTGAGTGGGATTTCAAGGGACGTGCAGACCTGATCGCCTACTGTTCCAAACACGGCATCCCCGTTACGGCAACGGCCGCAAAGCCGTACTCAATGGACCGCAACCTGATGCACATCTCCTACGAAGGCGGCATTCTCGAGGATCCCTGGGCCGCACCGCCCGAAGACATCTTTTTGCTCACTCGATCGCCCCAGCGTGCCTCTGACACCGCCGAGGAGGTCACTCTCACATTTGAAAAGGGCGAGCCAGTTGCCATTAACGGCCAAAAATACGGGGCTATCGATCTGCTGACCACGCTCAATTTCAAGGGGGGCGAGCATGGCATCGGCCGTGTCGATCTCGTTGAGAACCGTTTTGTCGGCATGAAATCACGCGGCGTTTACGAGACGCCTGGCGTCACCATTCTGCAAACCGCCCACCGAGCACTCGAGTCGGTCACCATGGACCGTGAGGTGATGCGTCTAAGAGATTCCCTCGGCATGAAATTCGCCGAGTTGGTTTACTACGGATTCTGGTTCGCACCGGAATTCGAGATCCTACGCTCAATGATCGAGCAAACCCAGGAAACCGTTTCCGGCGATGTCCGCCTCAAGCTCTACAAAGGCAACACCATCGTCACCGGCCGCAAATCGCCGAATTCCTTATATAAAGAACGCGTCGTCACCTTCGAAGACGACGCCGGCGCTTACGACCAGCACGACGCCGGGGGTTTTATTAAGCTGCAGGCCTTAAGGCTGCGGCTCAGAAAGATGGACTAGGACGAGATCATTTAAGTGATTGGTATGAGTAAAACGGTACGGTTTCCTTGGATAAAGTCCTTGATGCGGATCATGAACAGAAACGATTTGAGCGAGATCTAAACAAAAAAAGCCGCCTGCTAGACATCTGCGGGCGGCTACCTCGAAGGAACATGAGGGAAATCTAACTCGCTAACTTAAATAACCTCGGAACCGGTCCTTTGTTGCATTATAATTAGGAAATATTTTCGCCAGGTCTTTGCTGCCCATGTGTTTCAACGCAGCTTCCGCAAAGACGTCGCGGAAATCCGTCGTAACCGCAAGGTCACGACCTTCCCATAGCTGATCCGGTTTCAGCCCCTTCCAATCGCCATAGACCTTTCCGCCTTTGACTGAATTCCCGAGGACCAACATTGCATTTCCATGGCCGTGGTCCGTGCCGCGAGACCCGTTTTCCCGAACGGTGCGGCCAAATTCCGACATCGTGATCAGCACGACATCATCCATTCGCGGGCCCAGGTCCGTGCCAAACGCCGCTATCGCCGCGCCAAAATCTCTCAGCAGATTTGCCAATTGACCCTGTGACGGGTTCTGAGCATTGCCTTGATTGGTATGTGTGTCCCAGCCTCCGGCCTCGGCAAACGCTACCTCCAGCCCGACACCTGCCTTTATCAGCTGAGCGATCTGCATTAGAGACCTGCCGAGGGCGGTGTTTGGATAGACGGCACCGTTTTCAGCTTTATACTGGGCAGGGTTAGCTGTCTTAAGGAAATTGACGGCCTCGAAGGTTTCCTTACCTGTCTCGCCAAGTGTGTCCTTTGCGTTTTGCTGGTATAGCCCCTCAAACCCGCCCTTCATGTTTTGCGAATAAACACCGGCTTTTATCGAAAAATCGGCGAGGTTTGTCATGGCAACCGATGGAGCTTTGCCATATAAGGCACGCGGAAGCTGCTGCGTCATAGACACGGCTCGAAAAGGCGACACGTCTTTCGCCGCACTCGCCTGCATTACACGATTTAGCCATCCATCGCGGGTTCCCTTGTTCCCGGGCGTGCCCGATTCCATGTAGTCCTGGGCGTCAAAATGCGAACGCGTGTTGTCAGGCGAACCCGTCGCCTCGATAATCGCAAGCTTCTTGTCCTTCCAAAACGTTTCGAGTGGCTTGAGGCTTGGATGCAGCCCGAAAAACCCGTCGAGATCGACGGCTCCGCCTGGCTGGCCGGGCTTCCTGATGGCGATGGTCCGGCGCACATTGTAATATTCGCTCTCGCCATGAGGCACGATCATGTTCAGGCCGTCGACCGCGCCGCGCTGAAAAATGGTTACCAGCACCTTCTTTTTACCGTAAGCGTCGCCGCGGGCCGCTGCATTGGCAAACTGATGCAAAAAATTCGGTGCGGCGGCCATAAAGCCAAAGCTCGCAAGGCCAATACCGCCTGTTTTCAAAAAATATCGTCTGTCCATAAGTGCTAAAAACCTCTATATTTCTTAGGCCACACATTAGACGCCGCGGCTCGCAAAATGGTCAACTTTTATTCATTGCAATTGTCGGGCGCAGATAATAGATTAAGAAAAACCGATGCGGGAGCAGCTTGTAACATTGATCCTCGAGCGTATCGAGCGCGAGCCGGCGCGGGTCGCGGGCGACTTTGCCGCCGAACAAAATATCGGCACAAAACACTGCGTCATAGACGACCTTCTGCCCGCGGAGGTCGCTCATAGCATCGCCAACGTGTTTCCTCCGACGGATGATATGCGGTTGATGAGAAACTTTCGCGAGTGGAAATACACGTCAAAATCGCTCGCCAAATTTCACCCCATCATCACGGATATCACGTTCGCCTTTCAGGACAAGCGCATCATTGAAAAGATCGCCGAGCTTACCGGGATAAAAGATGCGGTCGGTGACCCGCGGCTGTACGCAGGGGGTTTGAGCGCAATGGACAAGGGCCATTTTCTCAATCCGCACATCGATAACTCTCATGACGCCGAGCAAAAAAACTATCGTGTGCTGAATCTGCTCTATTACGTCACACCCGATTGGCGCGCCGAAAACGGCGGTAACCTGGAGCTCTGGAACAGCGATGTCACCGAGTCGATCGAGATACCAAGCCTGTTCAACCGACTGGTACTGATGGCGACCAACGAGCGGTCGTGGCACTCGGTCAACGAGGTAAAAACTGATGGTACTCGCCGTTGCATTTCGAACTATTACTTTTCGCCGTACAGCCCGAACGGCCATGAAACGTTTCACGTCACCTACTTTATGGCTCGCCCCGAGCAGAAGCTAAGGCGCGTTTTCACAAGACTCGACAGCGATATTCGAACGTTGGCCCGCCGATTGAGAAAAAAAGGTTTTGCAAAGAAGGACCTATATGAAAGCAAAACCCCGTAGGCTGGGAACGCAGATAGGCCGGGAACGCAGGCGCCCTCGCCTGCCAACGACGGTTCCTCCGGCGTTAGCGCGCCTGGCTGTCCCCGACTTGGACGTTGGCTACGGCTGTGAGCGTCCTGCGGACGCTTGCAGGCGAGGCCGCCCTGCGTTCCCGGCGTCCCCGGACAAAGATCTCATCGACAGAGATAAACGCATCCGAGCGTTACCTCCGACTAAAGTCGGAGGCAATTCAAGCTTAACCTCGAACTAAACTCGGAGCCAATCATACTCAACCTCCCACTGAACTCGGAAGAGATCCTTAACCTCGGACTAAAATCCGAGACAATTCGTATGAAAAATGAAACACTAATGGACAAACTCTCCGCCATAGGCCTGCCGCAGAGCCTGACCCTTGACGGCCCAGCGAAAGCGAAAGTTCAGGTCGCCACCGCGGTGGTTGTAACGCAGCGAGATCTTGTGTAGCCCGGCTTTCAGCGGCACAAGTGCCGAGCGCATCTTGCGTGCGGCGGTCCCGACATCGTCGATTATCGCCTTATCGCCAAGAACAACGGTCGCGTCCCAGGTCGAGTCGACCTGAAACTCATAAATGGCGTCCACCGGAACCTTGAAATATCCGTCGAACGAAACGGCGAATGGTTTTTTGAGATCGATAGTCTTGTCGAATTGGTTTAGAAGTATCGAGCGTGTCTCACCCTTTCGGGCCCACGGCTCCTTTGCCGCATCGTCAGATGGTACAAGCAGCTCGTATGTCACTCCGGGCTTAGTCTCGGCGAGGGCGACGGGCTCGCGCATGCTGTCGCGGATGAGAGTAGACGCATATACAGAGCTTTTTCGTCCGGTCGCGTTAACGACCACGGTCTTCAGGGTTTTTACCTCGCCCTGCCTGAGTTCTACGGTTATCGGAGCGGTGTATTGCGGCGACCGTTCGTCAGGAGTCGAGCCGTCAAGTGTGTAGTGAACGCGGGTTCCCGGCGAAGGTGTAAGCTCGACGACGGCCTTGCCCTCCCGTCCGACGATCCTGTTTTGCAGGCCGGCCGGTACAGGAATGCGGTAATTGACATTCTGCCTGTCGAGGATCGGGAGATGCGCGTTGAGCCGCCGCAGGAAATCCGGAAAGTTTTTGTTAACCGGTGTGGACCAAAGTACCTCTGAAAGAGCCAGCATACGTGGGAACAGCTGATATTCCGCTGTTTCAGGCGTCTTTATATACTCGGTCCAGAGGTTTCCCTGACCGCCGATGACGTATTTGGCCTCGTCGGGCGTTAACTCTTTCGGCAGCGGATCAAAGTTGTAAACCCGCTCAAGCGGCAGGTAGTCAGGGTAACTGAGAGGTTCGTATGCGAAATCACCCTGACCAAAATTGAGGTAAGCGTGATCTGTCGGTGTCATGATCACGTCATGCCTCGCCTTGGCGGCATCGATGCCGCCTTTCATCCCCCGCCAGCTCATGACCGTCGCGTTGGGTGCTAGTCCGCCCTCGAGGATCTCGTCCCAGCCGATGATCTTCTTGCCTTTTGAATTGATATATTTTTCGATGCGGCGGATGAAATAGCTCTGCACCTCGTGCTCGTCCTTCAGGTTCTCGCGTTTCTTTAGCTCCTGGACAAAGGGTGATTCTTTCCAATGATCTTTCAGTACCTCGTCGCCGCCGATGTGAATGTACGGCGACTCGGGAAACAGGGCGATCGTTTCGTCAAGCACGTCTTCGAGAAACTTAAATGTTTCGTCGGTCGGGCAATACACCTCTTTAAAAATGCCCCACGTCGTCTGCACCTTGTATTGATAATCGGCCTTACAGCCAAATTGCGGATAGGCCGCGAGTGCTGCCGACGCGTGGCCGGGCAGCTCGATCTCGGGAATGACGGTTATATAACGGGCCTTGGCATAAGCCACAACATCCCTGATCTGGTCCTGCGTATAGAACCCCCCATGCGGCGTCGCGTCGCCAATATACGGCGCGAGGTTGCGCTCCTTGACCGTCTCAGGCCGCCTCGAGCCGATCTCAGTAAGCCTGGGGTATTTTTTGATCTCGATACGCCATCCCTGGTCCTCGGTCAGGTGCCAGTGAAAGTAGTTGAACTTGTACTGCGACATCAGATCGATGTACTTCTTTACAAATTCCACGGGCATAAAATGCCGCGCAACATCGAGGTGCATTCCGCGGTAGTTGAAACGGGGTTGGTCACTAATGTCGAGTTTTGGAATTCGAGCAGAACCTTTGGGTTTCATCGGTTCGAGCAGTTGCAAGAACGACTGTACGGCATAGAATAGTCCCCGTTCTCCGCCACCCAACCAAATCTGCCAAGGAACGGCGCGCAATGTATATGATTCAGGATTCGATGAACCCAAACCCGAGGCCGCTATGGTGATAGCGTTTTCGGCCTGTTTTTTCGCAGTTATACCAAGCGTAAACCCATATTCTTTCTGCAACGCATTGTTCAAAATCGATGCGATCGTTCGAGCAATGTCCGACTCGGCAACAATTTTTGTCTTTCGGGAAAGAATGAAGCCGCTGCTATGCTCTTCGAGCGACATGTTCTGCGGCCGTGGGATGACGTTGATCTCGGTGTTCTGAGCACGAATCGATGTAATGCAAACCACCAACACTAAAAAAGGAATTCTAAGCATAACATTCATCATTTTGACTGGAACGCGGGCGCCCTCGCCTGCAACGCCGGTTCCTCCGGCGTGACGTTGTTTGTAATTTTCAACTTGAATTTTCACCGCGTAAGTCAGCGTTCTCTCGGTCCCCTGCAGGCGAGGGCGCCTGGGGTCCCGGCTGATTGTTGAAATAGGCGCTTCCAAACGGCCATTCGCCCGGAGATTTACAGAGCCTCGCCTTCACGGGATGTCCTCAATGTACCGTACCGTAGCGTGAAAGTGTCGGGAGTCACGGATATAACGTTCAAAATATTCCTTTGACCAGAACTGACCCCTTCGATCCAGGATCCTGTTAGCTTCGTGGGCCGTGTACGACTTTATCGAATGCATAATATCCGCGATCGAAAAGTCAGCGAAAGCTTCGAGCAACAAATGGACGTGGTTGGGCATTATGACCCATGCGAACAGCCGATATCGCTCACCGTCCCATTTCAGCAGCGTCTCTTGCACGAGTTTTGCGATGCGCGGGTCCTTCAGGGCTGCTGAGCCGTAGTTTTGGTCAAGATACGTTTCGATCCGACGTCGAAAGTCGGCATCAGTAATCAAACTTGCGGCAAGATCGTCTCGCCATTTTTTCAAAACGGTCTGTGGCATCGAATCAGCAAGCCGAAACGTAATAAATTGGGTCAAACCATCGGCATGAAAGTGAGGCAGGTAACCTCTGCTATGCCAATATCTTGGGTCTTTGTTCATGAGAAATGAGCTGGAGGCCGGGATCGCACGCGCCCTCGCGTGCAACGCCGGTTCCTCCGGCGTGATCTTGCTTAGTATCTCTGAACTTGAGTGTTCACTGCATTCGTCAGCGTTCTCGCGAACGCTTGCACGCGAGGGCGCGTGCGGTCCCGGCGTCTGGTTCACAGTTTATGCAGGAAGTCAGCAAGCTCATCAGGCATTTCCTGTTTAAACTCCATTCGCTCACCCGTTTTCGGGTGCGTAAACGAAAGCTGCTCCGCGTGCAGAAAAAATCTTCCCAGCGAGTTGATGGCGTTTCGCACATTTGTGTCCGCCACCGTCTTGTCCCGCCCCTCGTTGTACACCTCGTCGCCCACCACCGGGTGATTGATATACGCCGTATGAACCCGTATCTGGTGCGTCCGCCCCGTCTTTATCTCAATCTCGAGTAATGTAAATTTATCGAAGCGGCTACGAGCCTTCCAAACAGAGATCGCCCTGCGGCCGTGAGCCGTTACCTTCATGCGGAGTCGGTTGTGCTTGTTGCGGCCTATAGGCGCATCGATCGTTCCGGAGTTTCTGTCGGGCGAGCCGTGCACCAGAGCGACGTAACTTTTGAAAACCTTTCGATCGCGAAACTCATCTGAGAGCAGCTCGTGTACCTCATCGTTCTTCGCGACCACGATCAGCCCCGACGTATCTTTGTCCAGCCGGTGAACGATGCCGACACGGTTCGAAATATCCGTGACACGGGCTGTTGAAACGACGCCAAAATGATATGCGATCGCATTTGCCAGGGTGCCGTTTTGAACGCCTGCCCCGGGGTGCACGACCAAGCCCGCCGGTTTGTTGATTACGGCCAGAAACTCGTCCTCAAAAACGATATCGAGCGGAATGTTCTCCGGGTCAAATCTGGCCGGCGGCAGCTCGACCAGGTCCACCTCGATCTCGTCGCCTGAGCGGACCTTGTACGAGGG
>JBHENG010000047.1:0-18642 GCA_046262195.1 Pyrinomonadaceae bacterium
GAGTATTGTCGGCAGCCTGCTCGAGCACAGTCGTGTGTATTATTTCGAAAATGGTGGTATGCCGGAGGCTTACACAGGCAGCGCTGACTGGATGCCGCGAAACCTTGACCGCCGTGTCGAGGTGCTGGCGCCCGTTCACGATCCACTGCTTAAAAAGTACTTTCGCGAAGAGTTTTTGACGGCATACCTGAACGACAACGTAAAGGCAAGGGTGCTGCTAAGTGACGGCAGCTACAAGCGGGCCGAACGGGCCCCGGGCGCACCGGTCATCAACAGCCAGATGTGGTTTGAGGGATCGAACAACATCGAACAAGTGGATACGGCACAGTAAAGTGTTCCGAACCAGGGGGGATTTCAATGTTAATCAAGAGATCACAAAAACTGATTTTCTTTATTCTGTTACTTTCAGTCCCGGCAGTTTTCGCTCAGAAGGACAATAAAAAAGACAAAAAAGCGATGATGACCGGCGCTCCCGTTATGTGGGAAAGCGTGAACGTGGCATCGTTCGACACACTGAACGGTCCGGGTGGCGAGGCCATGAAACCCGATCTGAGCCGGATCGAGTTCATTAGAGATGAGAAAGGCGGCTATTCGACAAAGTATCGGATAAAGGATGGCGCAGGCAGGGTATGGGTGGCTAAAGTAGGCGCCGAGGCACAGTCTGAGACGGCGGCCGTTCGCCTTCTTGCCGCCCTCGGTTACAAGACCGAGATCAATTACCTGGTGCCTGAATTAACCATTCCGGGCAAGGGTACCCTCAAAAACGTTCGCCTCGAAGCGCGTCCCGAGGACGTCGAGCGCCTCGACCAATGGCGCTGGAATTACAAACCTTTCAAAGGCACAAAAGAGCTTCAAGCTCTGAAGATCATGATGGCGTTCTTCAATAACTGGGATATGAAGAACGAGAACAACGTCATCCTCAAAAAAGGCGACCAGCTGCAGTACGTGATCAGCGATCTGGGCGTCAGCTTTGGCAAGACCGGCAGCAATAGCCTGCCGCTGTTCTGGATCATCGGCCGCACCAGAAATGAGCCGCAGGAGTATGCCGAGGCCGACTTTATCAAAGAGGTTAAAGCCGGCAAGATCAAGTTCGAGTTTAACGGTAAAAACCGCGATCTGCTCGGCGACATTACCAGGGAGGACGCTCGATGGCTTGTAGAACTTCTTAACCAATTGTCAGATAAGCAGATCGAGGACGCATTTCGCGCCGCCAACTATTCTGACGCTGAGGTCGCTTTGCTCGCGCAAAGCGTTAAGAGCCGCATCCGTGCGCTCGATCTTGCGACGCAGGGCGTCACTTCCGCGGACTGATGCGGTTTTATATCAAGGAGGTAAAATCGATGACATCTTTGAGATCGTTCAGGCTGGCGCTGTTCCCGATGGCGCTTGCCTTTTTGTTTGTACCCGCTGACGCCCAACGGAGGGTTAGGCCCAATGACAATATCGGGCGTCCCGTTCTATGGGAAAGGGTCAACATACGCCGGCAGGACCTTTTCAATGGACCAGCCGGCATGATGCCTGACCTCCGCCGCATAAACTTCGTTCGAGAGGAAACGGGCGGTTATTCGAAAAAATACCGCATCACCGACGGCTCGGGCCGCACATGGGTAGCAAAGCTGGGAAAAGAGGCGCAGTCCGAGACGGCCGCCGTCAGGCTTATCGCGGCCCTTGGGTACAAAACAGAGATCGTTTACCTCGTTCCGCGGCTTACCATTCCCGGCAGGGGCACCTTCACGAACGTACGGCTCGAGGCCCGTCCAGATTGGGTTGACCGCGGCAAAGAGTGGCGATGGTCCGATAATCCGTTCAGAGGAACGGACCAGCTTCAGGCCCTTAAGATCCTCATGGCGATGATCAACAACTGGGACATGAAGAATGCCAACAACGTCATTCTCAATGCCCGCGGCGAACGACATTATGTGATCAGCGACCTTGGAGCCACGTTTGGAAAGATGGGTGCCGGCTCGTTCCCCTTGTTTCGATGGATCGGAAGGACGAGAAACGTTCCGCAGGATTACAGCAGGTCAAAATTCATTACCGGCGTCAGCCGGGGCAGGGTAAAGTTCTCGTTCAACGGAAAGAATAATGCCGAGCTCGGCAATATCACTGTCGGACAGGCTCGGTGGCTCGCGGACCTTCTTATCCAGCTAACGGACAATCAGATACGCGATGCTTTCAGGGCCGCAAACTATTTACCGGGTGATGTAAACCTGATGGCCTCTGCGTTCAAGGACCGCATTTACCAGCTCGATCGGGCCGCGGTTTATGGTACGGCGGGCATTCGATGAAAAACGACCGCGCCGTATTGCTGCTGATCACGTTCTTTGCGGGGGCGATCGGCCTCGCCGTGCTGACCACGCTTTTTGCCGGTTATTTCAATGTTAATAATCCGGTAATTGTAAAACGTGTAGATCAACCCCCGGGCGGCTCCGTCGCGGCAACGGCCTCCCCGTCTGCGGCTGATCAAGGAAATCCTTTACTTGATCTTATTGCCGATAATTCGCCTGTGCCTTCGACTCAGCCCCAGCGGTCGGCGGCTGCGGAGACGGTTGAGATCATTCAGAGGCTGCTGCTTGCCGTCATCCTGTCGGGAATACTCGCATTTCGGCCGCGGAAGAACGTACCGCTTTTCCACCGAAGCCTCTTCGTCTCCCAAACACAGATACTGCTCGCTGTCGTCGCCGCTGCGCTGATGCTGATCGTTGGAGATAACGCTGCGCGTGCGTTCGCGATATTTGCAGCGGTGTCTCTGGTGCGTTTTCGCACCAACATACGTGATCCAAAGGAGATCACCGTTCTGCTTATCAGCCTCGCTCTCGGCCTAGCCGCGGGCGTGGGCCGCTGGGACCTCGGTATTGCGCTATGTCTGTTCGCCCTCGCGTTGCTCTGGCTGTTGGAGTTCAACGAGACAAGCCAGACGTTCCGCTCAATGGAGCTGACCGTGAAGACCCGTGATCCCGAGCGGACACAGGAGGTGCTGGTCAAAATATTCAAACGTCTGAAGATCGACGCCGAGGTGCGGGAGATCATCCCGCCCGACGAGAAAAAGCAGGTAGGTTCGATCACCTATTACCTGAACCTGAGACTCGATCTGACCACGGACAAGCTCAGCGACCGCATTATGGCTGCGGACCCGGACAACACAGAGGGGATTCAGTGGTCAAAAACCAAGAACGCTGCCGATATCTACCAGTAAACATTAAAGACCACAAAGAAAAGCATGCCAGTTCCCCTCCTTACAAAGAAGGGGTCCGGCTGGGGATGGTTCTTGTGCGGCGTCTGCCAGCTCCCCTCCTTACAAAGGAGGGGTCCGGCGGTAGCCGGGGGGTGGTTCTTGTGTCCGGGTCCGTCCGCGTTCTGCATATCATAAAAACACCCGAACGAGAACCACCCCGGCCTAGCGGCCACCCCTCCTTTGTAAGGAGGGGAGTCTGCTTGTACATCTGTTCTGTGCGGCGTCTGTCCGGCGGTAGCCGGGGGGTGGTTCTTGTGCGTGAGTCACGAATTCAGCTCGGGAAGTCAGGCACAACACCTTTTACTAAAGTATTGTGTTTGCACGTTATTGACGGGAACCTGTTTTTGCGCCTGCCGCCGAAGCCGTCGAACCCGCACCCGCAGCTCGTTTCGCCTCGTACTTTTTGGCATAGTCGATAACGAAATCTTTCTGCTTTCCGTGGCCCCACGAAGAATAAAAGTCGAAATCCTTCATCTCTTTGTACACCTGGTCAAAGTTCCAGCCGTACTTTTCGAATCGATACAGAGCTCCCATGTCGCCAGTGCGGTGCTTGCCGCCGCCGCAGTGGACAAAGAAAACACCTGTTTCAGGGTCGTCGACTATCTTTAGAAACGACTCAACGTTCTCGGGCGTCGGATACGCCTTGTCAACGATCGGCATATAGATGTACTTCATTGCAAGAGCCTCTACCTCATCTTTTTCGTAGGCCCGCGGCTCGTCTGAAAGGTCGATGATCGTTTTGACTCCGAGCTCTTTAAGAGAAGTGAACCGACCCGGCTCGGGACGTGCCCCTCGATAGAACCGCTCGTCCATCTGTCCAAAATTCTCGATTTTTACGTTTGAAAAATCTTTTTTCGCAGCCGTCTGCGATAAACCTGTTGCGGCTGCTAAAACTACGACCAACGACGTGAGGAATGCGCGAGAAATCTTATTGATCATGTGTCTCCTGTATATATCTCTGACCAAGTCGGCACACGTCTAAGCGAGGTTAACCCGGTCGGTTTTATGATTTCAAATGCCCTGTTTTGGCTGGTTAAAAGCGGCAAACACGTTAGAGTGTGCGTCGCATGTTCAAAGAAATTAGAGGATAAATTAGTGATTTTAGTTGCAGAAAAAATGCGTCGGTCCGGGGCGGTTTCGCGGCTAAAACAGCCGATGTGGCATGTCCTGTAAATGCTATAAACAAAGGGCTTTCGGTTATGCCGAAAGCCCTCCGTTTCCCCTTATTCCCCCCTTGTAAAATCATTACCACGGCAGTTCTTTCCCGAGATAAACAAATCGTCCTGAGTAGCCGTCCGCGGGCAGCGTCGCAAGGTGTACGGACGTTTTGGCCCCTTCCTGGACGGGCAATTCGCCGTTGGCATTCATATCAGTAACCACGGAACCCGGGTGTGCCGCGTTGACCTTGACCGGCGTGTCGCGCAGTTCGTGCGCCAAGTGTACAACATATCCGTTCAGAGCGGTCTTAGAAATGTCATACGCGGGCACTTTCCAGTTAAAGATACCCGAACTTGCGTCGCTGTGGATAGTCAGCGAACCCAAAATGCTGGACAAAAACACTATGCGGCCCGCCTCCGATCTTTTTATCAACGGCAGTAAACGCTGCGTCAACTCGATCGTATTAAAAAAGTTTGTATCAAACGTCTTGCGAAGTACGTCGCTCGAGGTCCGGCTTGCCTGCACGTAAGCCCCGTCGACCCTTTCATCTACCGAGATCCCGGCGTTGTTGACTAATATGTCGAGTCTGCCATGGCTTGCGTCAATAAACCCGGCCGCTGCCTCGTGGGTCTTCGGATCGTCGACGTCCAACAGCAGAAACTCTACATCGAGTCCTTCGTTTTTAAGCGTCGATTCCGCGTCGAGCCCTTTGTCATCGCTGCGGGCTCCGAGAAGGACCTTAATACCCTGCTTTGCGAGCTGCCTCGCCGTCTCGAACCCTATTCCCCGGTTTGCTCCGGTTACTAATGCGATTTTCTGCGCTGTCATTACGATTTCCCTTTTATTTATTTGTTACTTTATCAGTAACAGTTCAAATGAAAAAAATTTACGTCCCTTCCAGATCCCCGATCAGATCAGCGAGCGTTATGTCTGCGAGGCTCTTTTCGAACGACCTCTGCGTGCGGTCGAGTACCCTTGTCATCGACGATCGGATATTGCAGCTCACCGGACATTGCTTTTGCTCCGGATAATCGTGTATCGCAAACGATTTTGGCGGGTCGACGGCCTGGTAAATATCGAGCAAGGAGATCTCGTCGGGGTCCCAGGCAAGCCTGCATGTTCCGGCCTTTCCGAACGTGGTCGTCACGAGCCCCGCCTTTGAAAGCTTTGCTATTATCCGGCGTACAAAACTCGGGCTCGTATTGACGCTGCTCGCCAGCCTTGCCGATGTTGCCTCGGCGGCCGATCCATGTCCAAGGCCGGCCATCAGGTGGACCGCGATGGAAAACTGTGTGTTCGCCGGCATAACTGTTACTTTATAAGATACAGATAGGCATGTCAACTCGAATTATTCTGTTTCCGAAATCGGCCGCCGCCGATAAGAAAACGATCGACCCCACTAAACACCCGCTTTTGCGTTATGCGCGGCTTTGCGTGAAAATCCCCTTTATCGTTTACTCATGATTCGAGCCCGAACCTCCACTCTAAACCCGGTGTTTTTCGTACTCCTTGCCGTGCTCCTGTGGAGTACCGGTGGTCTGTTCATCAAGCTCACAACGCTCGACGCTTACCAGGTCACGTTCTTTCGATCCCTGCTCGCCGGTCTAACGGTGCTGCTTGTTACCCGAAAGCATGGGTTAAAAATAAACGGCTTTGGGATGATAGTGTCGGTCATTTACGCGACCTTGCTCTTCCTGTTTGTCTGGGCGACAAAACACACGACCGCGGCAAACGCGATCTTCCTGCAGTACACGGCTCCGATCTACATCCTGATCTTTGCGCCGTTCCTCATAGGCGAGAGATTTCACTGGCGAGACCTGATCACGATCATTTTCTGCATCGGCGGCATGAGCCTCTTTTTTGTTGGCAAACTCGAGATCAGCGACTATCAGGGGAATCTGGCGGCGCTCGGCTCAGGAATTTTCCTGGGGCTGTACATCATGCTGCTCAAGCACCCGCGGGCACGCGGGGGTCAGCAATCGGCAGTTGGCAGTGAGTCAGAACCGGGAGCGGTAGCGACTGGGTTTTTTTCGGATGATCCGCAATCCGCAATCCGCAATCCGCAATCAATAAACCCCGTTATCACCGTCATCTACGGAAACTTCCTCCTCGCCCTCGTGACTCTGCCCTCCGGGATCGCCGCATTTCCGACAATCACGACGCTGGACGCCGCCGCGGTCGGTTTTTTAGGGATTTTCCAGATCGGCATTTCCTACATTCTCTTTATCAAGGGGGTCACGGGCGGAACGAGACCCCTGGACGCGAGCATAATCGGCTTCATCGAGCCGCTGCTAAATCCGGTATGGGTATTTCTCTTCGTCGGCGAGCGGCCCTCGAACTGGGCGGTGTTGGGCGGAGCGATAATCATAGCAACGGTGCTCATCCACACCATCGCGCAGTATCACAGCCAGTTCCGAACGCGCCGGCTTTAGCATTGGATGGTGTGGCAATACGCCACATCGAGTGTTACAATATCCGCGAGGTAGTGTAATGTCGACAACGAAGGAAGCAGCTCGATTGAATGTACGCTTGCGGCCCGAGATAAAAAAACGTATCGAACGTGCGGCGGTTATCAGCGGCAAGACAGTGTCGGAGTTCGCGGTGGGGGCTTTAGCCGACCTAGCCGATCAGGTCCTTGAGCATCATCAGGTGACGCAGCTTTCTGATCGTGACCGCGACATCTTTCTGAAGATACTTGATAGGCCATCAAAGCCAAACTCCCGCCTCAAGCGTGCCGCCAGGACCTATAAACGGCTGATCGTCAAATAGTGTTTGGGATCGAAAGCATACGAAAGGAACACCACACCAGGTCATTTGATTGCGGCGAAGTCAGTTTGAACGGTTTTCTTAAACAGTATGCCTTCAAAAACGACCGGAATGATATCGGACGCACTTTCGTCGCGGTTGAGTTAGGAAAGTTGAAGGTGGTCGGCTATTACACGATATCCGCCGGTTCTGTGAGGTTTGATAGCTTCCCTGCGGGGCTGAAGTTACCCAGGTATCCCATAGGTACCGTTCACATCGGGCGTCTCGCCACCGACCAGTCCGTTCAGGGCCAAGGCCTGGGTGAAGCGCTCCTTTTTGACGCGCTGCAGCGAAGCGAACGTGCGGCCACGCAGCTTGGTATTAAGGCCGTCGAGCTTTACGCCATAAACGACAAGGCCAGATCCTTCTACCTGCAATATGGTTTCCAGCCATTGGCCGACGACAAATATCATCTCTACATGTCAATGGACGCGATTCGCCAAGCCTGCCCAAGGCACTTGCACGACGTTAAAATGCTTTTTTGACAATACTTAACGCGTGTCAGACGACTCAAATAAGTGGGACGGAGGTTGGTGCCTCGTGGGCCGGCTTCCCTCCACGCTTATTCGCTGTCGCTGTGATAAGCTAATCGAATATCTACAAAAAACGGTGCTTATTATCCGTTTATTCGTTATCACACGACGATTTACATAGAATATTCGTTTTGGAGAAAATCTAGATTTATGACAGATCTGAACATACCGTCGAATGTCACAAACGAGGAGTTGATCCGCTGGGTCACCGACGCCGTGGAGTTGTGCAAACCGCAGAGCGTCCAGTGGTGTGACGGTTCGCACGAAGAGTACGACCGCATGTGTCAGGAAATGGTCGACTCGGGAACCTTTATAAAGCTGAACGAGGAAAAGCGGCCAAACTCGTTCCTGGCCCGTTCGCACCCGTCGGACGTAGCTCGTGTAGAGGACCGCACGTACATCTGTTCGCGGGCTAAGGGTGATGCCGGGCCGACAAACAACTGGATGGCGCCCATCGAGATGAAGGCCATCCTGAAGAAGAAATTCAACGGTGCCATGACCGGGCGAAAGATGTATGTGGTCCCCTTCTGCATGGGCCCCATCGGTTCCCCAATTTCGCAGTTTGGTGTTCAATTGACCGACTCGGCATACGCGGCCGCGAACATGAGAATCATGACGCGGATGGGAACGAAGGCACTCGATGCTCTCGGCGATGGTGAGTTCACGCGATGTCTGCACTCGGTCGGCATGCCGCTGGCTGACGGCCAGCAGGATGTCGCGTGGCCGTGCAGCCCCGACCCCAAGGACAAGTACATCGTCCATTTTCCTGAAGAGAATTCGATCGTCTCGTACGGCTCCGGATACGGCGGCAACGCCCTGCTGGGCAAAAAGTGCCTGGCGTTGAGGATCGCCTCAACTCTCGGCCGTGCACAGGGCTGGCTCGCCGAGCACATGCTGATCGTCGGGGTGAAATCGCCCGACGGCGCCAAGGACTACGTCTGTGCAGCCTTTCCCTCGGCATGCGGTAAAACAAATTTCGCGATGCTCATCCCGCCTAAGGAATTTGTCGAAGAGGGATGGGAGGTCACGACCGTTGGCGACGACATCGCCTGGATCAAACCGGACGAGAAGGGCAAGCTCCATGCGATCAACCCTGAGGCGGGTTTCTTCGGCGTTGCGCCGGGGACCAATTACAAGACGAACCCCAACGCGATGGAATCCATCCGCGAGAACACGATCTTTACCAACGTGGCCCTGACCGTCGACGGCGACGTCTGGTGGGAGGGCATGGATGGCGAGCCGCCCGAACACGCGATAGATTGGCAGGGTAACGACTGGACACCGTCGAGCGAATCTAAGGCGGCACACGCGAACGCACGTTTCACGGCCCCAAGCACCCAATGCCCGGTCATTGACGATCGGTTTGACGATCCCAAGGGGGTGCCTGTGTCGGCGTTTATCTTCGGCGGCCGGCGGAATAATGTTGTCCCGCTTATCCAGCAGTCTTTTAACTGGGCGTTTGGCGTCTACCAGGCGGCCACGATGGGGTCGGAGATGACCGCCGCCGCATTCGGCAATATCGGCGAGGTCCGCCGCGATCCGTTCGCGATGCTGCCGTTTGCCGGTTATCACATGGGCGACTACTTTGCTCACTGGCTCGATTTTGGCCGCCAGATACCCGAACCGCCGCGGATATTCTCGGTCAACTGGTTCCAGAAGGGTGAGGACGGCAAGTTTCTCTGGCCGGGCTTCGGCGAGAACATGCGCGTGCTGAAGTGGATAGTCGAGCGTTCACGAGGAAAATCGGTTGGCATCGAAACACCGCTGGGCTGGATGCCGCGATACGACGACATGGATTGGCGCGGCCTCGATTTCACTCGCGAGCAGTTTGAACAGGTGATGAACCTCGACCGTGATCTGTGGCTCAAGGAGATCGCCATGCACGACGATCTGTTCTTTAAGCTATACGATCGTCTGCCAAAGGAGATGACCTTTATCCGCGAGCTGCTTGTCTCAAACCTCTGGCGTTCACCGGAGCTGGGACTTGCGGCATCGCGTCCTGAGCCCGAGCCGGCAAGGGCCGCCGCAAAAGCAGAATGACTTTCGTTTTTGATTTATGTCAGGCGTATACGAGATACTTTCGGGTATCTCGTTTTTCTTTAATAGCCAACTTTGCGGGCTCGGTGTCACACACCGACGCTGTGGCCTGTATCCGATGATCGTTTATAGTCAGGAGGGGACCAATGGAAAGTTTTTTAGGTAGGTATTCCACCTACATTTACGCATTACTACGGATAGTAACGGGGTTTTTGTTCATGTGGCATGGTGCACAAAAGCTGTTTAATTTGCCTCCGGCCCAGCTCGCTCCCGGCACGCCCCCTCAGAGCCTTTCGACTTTAATGGCTATCGGGGGCGGCATAGAGTTGCTCGGGGGCATCCTGATCATGATCGGTCTGTTTACCAGCTTTGCGGCGTTTATATCGAGCGGCATGATGGCCGTGGCCTATTTCATGTCTCATTTCAGCATGCAGGCATTTCTGCCGCTGCAGAATCGCGGTGAACTCGCGGTCCTCTACTGTTTCATATTTCTTTATATCGCGTCCCGCGGTTCGGGCGTGTGGAGCGTCGAGGGAGCGTTTCGAGGGTCCCGGCCGGCGAGCGACGGCGGCTGAAAACAAGCAAACTTTATAGGTCGATGCTAATCTAATTAGCAGGTGAAATATATGAGCGATTTTACGACAACTTTCGGCATTTCAGCCGCCGGGGCCGCACCAATCGAACGCGCGGCATTCATTCGCAAAACCTACATGCTGCTTGCGGCCGCGATACTTGCTTTTATCGGCGTCGAGGCATTTCTCTTCGCGTCAGGCGCGGCCGTCGCGGTCGCATCGGTGCTGTTCGGCGGGGGAGCCATGGGCTGGCTGCTCGTGCTCGGATTGTTCATGGGAATATCGTACCTGGCCAACCGCTGGGCCACGTCTGAGACATCCGTTTTGACACAGTATTTGGGTCTGGGGATCTTTATCGTTGCAGAGGCCGTGATATTTGTGCCTCTGATAATGATCTCGACCTATTATGCGGGTGACACATCGGTCCTGGTGAAAGCCGGTACGGTCACCTTGGGCCTCTTTGCGGGAATAACGCTGACGGTATTCATTACGCGCAGCGATTTCAGCTTTCTCGGCCCGATCCTCGCGATCGGTGGTTTTGTGGCATTGGGATTCATTGTTTCCAGCGCGATCTTTGGATTTACGCTGGGCAGCGTGTTTGCATTCGTCATGGTGGCCTTCGCCGGAACTGCGATCCTGTATGAGACTTCGAATGTGCTGCACCGGTTCAATACCAAGCAGCATGTCGCCGCGTCGCTGACCTTATTTGCGAGCGTGGCACTGCTCTTCTGGTACATTTTGACAATATTCAGTTCGCGCGACTAGCGAGTACGCTAAGCTGGTGCCGCCGTTCTGATGCGGCATCTCTTTTTGGAGGCGGATCTATGAAACGAGCTTTTTGTATGATGACGGTCCTAATAGCTCTCTCAGTGGCGGCATTAGGCCAGGCGGCTCCCGTCGCCCCGACGACAAAGCTGAAGGTCGGCGATATGGCTCCGGACTTTACGCTTACCGATACGGCAGGAAATCCTGTGAAGCTAAGCGATTTTCGAGGCAAAAAAACGGTGGTACTGGCATTTTACGTCCTCGCCTTCACAGGCGGCTGAACGAAGGAACTCCAGGCGTATCAGGCTGATATCGCAAAATTCAACGCAGCAGAAACACAGGTACTTGGCATCAGCATGGACAGCTTTGCCGCTAACAAGCGGTTTGCACAGGACATAGCGGTAACCTTCCCGTTACTAAGCGATTGGAAAAGGACAACGACAAAGGCGTACGGTCTTTTCAATGAAGAAACCGGCTACGGGGCAAGGGCCACTTTCGTTGTCGACAAGGAAGGAAAGATCCAGCATGTCGAGGTGGGCCGAACCGCGATCGATCCGACGGGCGCTTACCAGGTCTGCGACCTTATACAGAAACGAAAATCGGAAAAGAAACAGTAAGGCATTTTTTATACGGTGGAGTTTCTTTTCCGCCTTCCCGCTCATCGGCTCCCTCGTGCTGAATATTATCAAACACCCTCATAAGAACCACCCCGAGCTACCGACTATCCCGCCTTTGTAAGGAGGGGAGTTATTTCACCGGCCTGGTGTAAATGACGCGGGAGCCCCTCGATATCCGCCAGTTCCCCTCCTTACAAAGGAGGGGTCCGGCGGTAGCCGGGGGGTGGTTCTTGTGCCGGGTCTGTCTGGGTTCTGCATATTATAAAAACACCCGGACAAGAACCACCCCGGCCTGCCGGCCACCCCTCCTTTGTAGGAGGGTAACTGGCAAGTTTCTCACCGCCGTCCCTTCCGTAATCGTCTCTTTCATTCTTTAGCCTCATTCAACCGTCCGCATAACATCCCTTCCTGTGAGCGTGAATCTCTCTTACTTTTCGAGACAAATTCTTTTGGTCTACTACAACAGGATCTAAACGAAAGCAAAGTCAAACTGCCCCTGGTGCACCGATTTATCGGACGCTATATCTATATGGCCGAGATAGGCTTCGATCTCGTCGAGCACCGCTCTCTCGGTACTTCGCAGGGCTTTGGTGACCTCGGGGTGGATCCGCAGGGTGGTACGCCTGACGTCCTCGATATTTCTGGACAGCCGTCGGGCTTCCGCGAGTATCTCGTAACAAACCGTGGTGGGTGATTTGATCCATCCCGAACCCTCGCAGTAGTCACACAGCGAACACATGGTGCGCTCAAGCGACTGCTTGACCCGCTTTCGAGTCATAATGATGAGACCGAAATCGTTGAATGAAAGCACCTTCGTTGGAGACCGATCGCTGGAGAGAGCCTCCTGCAGGGCCTGCGAGACCTTATGCCGGTTCCGCCGGTCCTCCATATCGATCAGGTCGAGCACAATGATGCCGCCAAGGTCGCGCAGTCTGATCTGACGTGCGATCTCGTCAACGGCCTCCATATTGGTCCGTGTGATGGTGTCTTCGAGGCGAGCATTCCCCTTGCCGACGAATTTACCCGTATTAACGTCGATCGCGACAAGAGCCTCGGTCTGATTGATGACGAGGTAGCCGCCTGATTTTAGCCACACACGGGGTTTGAGCGCTTTGTCGATCTCTTCCTGAACGCCGTAATACTCGAGGATGGGTTCGTCGCGAGTATAGAGCTTGATGCGGTTTACCATGCGGGGCTGTATCAGATTGATAAACTCCACCGTGCGGAGGTATTCCTCTTCGCTGTCGATCCGGATCGCCGTAAAGTCATCAGCCAGCTGATCGCGCAGGATGCGCTGAACCAGATCCAGGTCCTGATGTACCATCGCCGGAGATTTCTTTTTCTCAGAGTTCTTTTTCGAGTCTGCCCACATGCGCGCCAGATATTTGGCGTCGTTTCTCAGGTCCTCCTCCGAAACTCCGATGCCCGCGGTGCGCACGATAAAGCCGCCAGAGGCGATCTCGGCATCCTGCCGGATGCGCTGTATCAGCGTTCGAAGACGACTGCGCTCGCCGGAGGACTCGATCTTACGCGACACGCCCAGATGCTCGATGGTCGGCATGTAGACGAGGTACCGGCCAGGCAGCGCAATGTGAGATGTGATGCGTGCACCTTTTTTTGCGATAGGCTCTTTGGCGATCTGAACCAGGATCTCCTGGCCCTCTCGAAGCAGGTCTGAGATGGTCGGTTGCGGCGGCCGATCACGCCGGTCATTGCGATCGTATCGTTTGCCGTTGCCGCCCGAGCGGTCACGATCTCCTGACGGACGATCACGATCCCCGGCCGGGCGGTCGCGTTCGTTCGACGGCCGATCTCGATCAAACGGACGATCCACCGGGGGCCGGTCATTGCGATTACCTCTGGTATTACGACCGCCTCGGCTGCCGCGCGTGTCGCGGTGATCACGCCCACGTGGTCTTTCATCTGTCTGGGGCTCATTCGCGGGGGCCGGTACTGACTCAGATTCCGACTCACTGGCTACTGCGGGAATCGGCACGTCGAGATCGGGTGTGCTATGCTCAGAAGGGTCATCAGGTGCGTCATCGATTGTCTCAAGTGAGCTTTCCGAGACATCATCACCGCCCTCATCGCCCTTCGCCTTGGTGGTCCGACGGCGCCCGCGGCCGCCACGCCTGACTGCCATTTCGGCGTTTGGCTCGGATTCTTTCTGACTCGCCTCGGCATCAGGAAGCGTTTCATCGCCGCTTTTCTTTTTGGTTTTGGATGTCTTTGAGAATTTGCCTTTTGCAGCAGCTCCGCGCTTTGCGGCGGGTTTCTTTTTAGGGGCCGGAGGGTCATCGGCGCCGGTGGTCTTTGTCCGTCCACGGCCCTTCTTGGGTGGCGGAGCTGCATCGTCATCATCGGCAATACGCTCAAATCCATTGGGCTCGGCCGCTACATCGCCCATGAGTGAACCGACCGCGGCCTCTGCGATGCTCTCCATGTCAAACTCGATCGCACGGACCTGATCGACAATCGCCTCCTGCATATAGGCATCTTTGAACATTTCGCCCGTATCCTCGTCGTCGCTGACGCGTTCAAAACCTGAACTATCGAACTCGATCTCGATCTGCGGAGCCGCCGTGGGCTCATCCGCAAGCTGCTCTTCCCGGCCGGAACGTCCACGCTCACGGCTGCGGCCGCGTTTCTCACGCGAAGGTTTTTGTTCCTCGACCGGCGTAAGTTCATCCGGCGTATCTTCGGAGGCGGCATCTTCTCTTTCGGTCGGCTCAGACGGGCCATCTCCGAAAGCGTGCCGATCGATCAAAGGTTCAGCGATCTCCTGAACAGCCTCCATCTGCTTTTCGCGTTCTATCCGCGAACGCTCGATCTGCTCGTTTGCCTCGCGTTTTGCGTCTTCCGGAGAGGTCTTTTTGCCCTTTTCCATGACAATGCGCTCGATCTCTTCCTCTTCGTCGAAAAAGTCGGACACATATAAAAAGGCATCGCGCTCAAGACCGATGTCGACAAACGCGGACTGCATGCCCGGCAGGACGCGCATGACGCGGCCCTTATAAACATTGCCGACGACGCCTGAGTTTTCCTCACCACGCTCGATATAAAATTCGGTAACCTTGCCATTATCCAGAATGGCTATTCGCTTTTCGCGTCCGTTAACGCTCACGATCATTTCTTTTGACATACTGATATCACTTCCTCAAATTGGGTTCTAATTGCCCGTTATTTGAAGACGAAAGGAGAGGGTCAGTACTAGCGGATCAGCAGACTAGGGCCGTAGCTCGAGGGTGAGCATCGCACGTGTGTAGGTTTTATAGCTTGAGTATGGAAGTTTGTTCCAGATAGACAAGTATTGAATTTTGTTCACGCGGGAATCTCTGGGTGGAAAGGCTGTTGCCCTTCCGATCTGGGGAGCACCAAATTTCACTTTGAAATCGTGCTCAGACCCGTAAAATCTCGAATTTATAGAATCTGTGTCTGTAAAAAAATCCTCTGACGTCTGCTCTCTTCGTCGCAAATCAAAATTGCTAACGCGGCAAACCTCGGCAAGTATAAACAAAAAGGTACGCAGAGTAAACCTATATTCTCGATGGTGTGTAGTTAGCACATCATATGTCCGGTTGTAGTAGCAGATGATGTCCGCTTTTCTGCGGTCGCGGGTAAATGGAGTTTATTATCCGTTGAGTCATTGGTCCGCGATGATCGCATGGGACAAGCGTTCGGCGTTTGCTGCGATGGTGAAATAGGGATTGACCCCTAACGAGCCGGGAATAACGCTCCCTTCAGTTATGTAGAGGCCGGGGCAGTTGTATACGCCTCCGCCCGGCCCGACCACTCCGTCCTCGATGGAATCGGCCATGCCGCATGTTCCCAAAACAAGCGTCGTTGACATGTCGAAAGTTGTTTTGTCGTTTGTTGTCAGCAGATCTACGCGAGCTTTCGTGCAAATGTCATTTAGTATTCGGTGAACCCCGGTAACGTAAGACGTGAGCTCGGGCGTCCAGCGTAGTCGATCTTCAAGCTCCCGTTCGCACAGTACACCCGACCCGTGTGATCTGGCAGGCCATGCACCGCACCACCGACGATCTTGTGAGGGAATAACGTGTCCAGCATTCTTCCGAAATCTTCGCCGCCCGATAATCGGGGACGTTGGTCCGCCCGGCGCATGGGGACGGCACCCATCACAGCGAGCGGAACTGTCGTGGCATGCAGAACAATCCGATGCTCGTCCCATAAATCATATGTGTAGATGCCCAGGTTTGTTTGACCCATGTAGCAAAAGTATTCCGGGTCACGCTCAGGAAGCTCAAAGAAAAATGAAAGCGAGCCGCTGGTAGAGAAACGGTCGCCGATTCGGCTGCTCAAGGGCGGAAGTAACCGGCGGGAATTGTGAAGTATCTGAACGTTGCCGAAAGTACCAAGTAGGAACCAATGGCCCCAGTTGAGCTTGACTTGACACCATATTCCCGTTGTCGCACTGATATTTTGCCTTGACAATTACATAAAAAATTCCCTCAATCGGCAAGAACGCGCTTTCCGTACGACCAGTTCCATGAACTATCGCTTCTCCACCAACACTCGAAGACTCACCCGGAATGTTGGTAAAAGGCCCTTTGAAAAAGCATGTCGGGAAACCGCTCCCTGTGCACGCCATTAGGGCTAGAATAAAACCGGAGAGCAGCGCATGATGTATTCTAATCCGCATTTTTGATCTCCTTTTTCTCTGCCGGGATCACAACACCAGCGTTGAAACCTACAGCCTTTTCAAGGCTGTAAACTTCAAATATCTATCGAGAAATTCCTTTTGTGCTATATCTATGTCGCTAAACCCGGCAGCCCTCTGCCGGCGAATTTGTTCCTGAATATTCTTCGTGGCCGTGATATAGCTCAACCGATACTTATCTTCCAACATCAGACTGGGAGCCTCTCGAGAATCCGCCAAATCCTTCTCTGCGGGCTCTACGATCGCTCTTGATAACCCGCCTGGCCTGGTAGCTGCCAGCCTTAAATTCTTTAAGAATTCCCTGGTCGCATCGATTGAACCGTTTATTGACTCAAAAAAACCGGTCTGACTCTCACCAACAAACGTTCCATCATTAAACAGAATTCCATCGACTGCGACCGAACGGCACGTCCCCGTATTTTTGAACATGCTTTTTTCATATTGAGCTTGGCTCGCAGTCCTGGCGATTCCATGCGAATCGATGGAGTAATTCGAGGCCGGAAACACAACGTTTTGGCCAGAGTAGACAATTACGCTCTCGACACCTTGTAACGGGCTAAAAAACCTCATATTCGATCCGTATAGCAAACTGGTCTTACCCTGCAGGTTCGGATCCAACGCCACCATGCCCATAAGCTCGCCCGGTGAAGAAATTCCCTGCGGATATATATGGGTGCGGCCGTAATCGCTGACAAACTCCCATCGCAGACTAATACCAAGCACCGGCTTCGGCGATTCGCTCTTGACGAGTACCCCAAGCGGACCGGCAGTTTCGATCAACGGTTTTAGCTTTGAAAAATTACGTCCGAGATATCGATTCATTTCATCCTCGAAGCTCGGGTCCGCGGGACCGATCAATTTTATCCCGTATTTCTCTAAATTATTTATCAGCTTCACACGATTATCTATCTGTTCCACCCGTTCACGCTCCTGGGTTCTCACCGGCGAGGAGGGCATTACTAAGATCAAAATTAACACGATATAGATTCCCGGCCGCAGGACCGACAATAGGCCCGCGGTAACCCGATTCTTCTTCTTCGGCATTTATGCGCCTCCATTTTTTCATCGAGAGATTCTTTTTCTGCTCTCGCGGGAGAGCAGAAATGTCTTTCGACAGAAAGGTCGTTTCGTTCCGGCTGGCGAATCAGACTGAGATGTTGCTTCCATCGGCTAGTACGAGGAAAGTGGCGGCACGCTATCAGCAACGGATGCAGTTGTCAAGCCCCCGACTTGCCTCAGTAAAAAGTACTCGAAAGTGCGGATTGCCTCACCTAAAAACCACATGAAATCGACCGACCACCCCATCGTTTTATGTGGTTTTCTACCTGAGGCAACGAATCACCTTTCATGTGGGTTTTTTGCGTGAGGCAATAGGCGAAAATATGCCGCACTGGAATTGGCGCTTCATATGTACGGTGTTGGCCGCCGAACCCGAAGCCTCGGCTTTGGTCCCGTGCAGCAGAGATGATCTCAAAAAGTCTTCTCTATTCAGACCGATAGGGCAGTCAACCGTGATACCCCGTCAAATACCGTAACCCCCGGTGCTCCAGATAGACAAACAAACTGCGGTCTTCACTCGAAGGGTGCCTCGTCAGCATCTATCAGCACTTGCAATGGTTATATAACGATTGGCTACGGCCCCAGACAGATCGGCAAGTACACGCCCGGCGGCCCGAACATCTTCATTTGCTATCAACACGTATATTCACGATACTTTGCGAGCCGTTGGAAATGGACGGCGCCGCGGATACAATTGACCTGACCGACTATGGAGATCTATTTTCAACTCGTGACCGATGGCGAGTCGCTCAAGAAGGCATGTGACGACCTGAAAACGCAGCCTTTTCTCGGGTTTGACGTCGAGACAACGCATCTTGACCCCTACAAAGGCGACCTGCGGCTTGTACAGCTGAGCGACGGAAAAAATACAAAGGTGATAGACCTGAAACCGTTTCGGGAGAAGGGCGATCTTCGCAAGCTGCCCGAGCTGGCACCCTTGCGCGACCTGCTGGCCTCGACCAGGCAGACGATGGTCGCACACAACGCAAAATTTGATACGAAATGGGTACGTCATCACCTCGGCATCGAGGTCGGCAGCATTTACGACACGTACCTTGCGAGCGTGCTGGTGGCCGCCGGTGTGCAGCTGAACGTGCGGCTGGTGCATGCGCTTCGCGGCAAGAGCGCTCGGGCAGAGCCGATCGCGCTTAAGTTCGAAACCGGGCGGGCGTTCTTCGCC
>JBHENG010000048.1:0-333 GCA_046262195.1 Pyrinomonadaceae bacterium
CCCTCAGGCTTCGCGATGCGTCGAGCGAGGTGCTGCCCCTCGAGAGTTTTGAGTGGCACCCGCTAAAGCAGGTTTCCGACTGGGCAGAGAGCAATTTGAAGCGTCGAAACACCATCAGGCGCTCAAAGAAAGCCCGACAGCGTATGCGCTCAGTTCATAAGACAGACTCCTAGATAAAACAAATACAAGGAAGGAATCATACTAATATGGCAGTTGGTCTGGAAGACCGCGGACACGCGCTCGAAAACGAATATTTCCGACAAAAGGAACAGGAACTTATCGCCAAGATGAAGGAAAAGATCGAGGACGATGACGCTAAGCGGCTCGGCATTA
>JBHENG010000048.1:343-18460 GCA_046262195.1 Pyrinomonadaceae bacterium
CTGATCGAAGCCGACTTTGACGATGTCAAAATTGACGTCTGTGATAATTGCTCGGGCGCATGGCTCGACGCGGGTGAATTGACCCAGCTCGTCAACAAAGACAAAGAAGGCGGCTGGTTCGGGAAGCTGTTTGGATGATCGGGGGTGCGGGCATGCTATCAGTAAAAATCAGGTTTTTGCGGGTTGCGCCCCTTTGGATCCTGGCCGTCAGCGTATTGTTCGCGTCGGCCAATACCGCGGCGCAGCCATCCTCTCAAAAGACACAGGACCTGAAGTTAAAGAGCAGTCTGATGGGGCGCGATATGCCCTATCGAGTCGTGCTGCCGACGGACTACAGCGCAAAGGCCGCAGGGCGATATGCGGTCGTTTACCTCCTGCACGGGCTCACCGGCCACTTCAATAACTGGACAGAAAAGACGCAGCTCGCTCAGCATGCCGCAAAACACCGTTTCATCATCGTCACGCCCGAGGGAGCGGACGGCTGGTATATAGACAGCGTTGCCAACCCAAAAGAGAAATACGAGAGTTACATAATCAAGGAACTGATACCTGAGATCGATAGATCGTTTCGCACCGTGGCCGATCGTGAACACCGGATAATTGCGGGGCTCTCGATGGGCGGGTACGGGTCGATAAAATTCGGTCTCAAATACCCTGAGATGTTCTCGCTAGTCGGGTCGTTCAGCGGGGCGCTAGCCGCGGCGGCTTTTACAGAGAAGAACGCCGGATGGATCGGAAAAAGCATTGACGTGATCTACGGGCCAGAAGAAAGTGAAACACGAAAGGCCAATGACGTTTTCAAGCTGGTTCGGGGCCTCACGTCGGAGAAGTTAAAGACAATTCCGTTCATCTATCAGTCATGCGGGACCGAGGATTTTCTTTTCCAGAACAACCGGGATTTTATGGCGCTGCTTGTAGAAAAAAAGGTGCCGCATGAATATCGCCAGCACCCCGGCGGTCATACATGGACGTTTTGGAATGCGCAGGTGAAGGAGTTTCTGGAGGTGGCGGAGCGCGCGGTATCGCGACCTGAGCGAAAGGCTCACCGCCTGAAGCGCATGCTTGGAAGTCTCATCCGTAAAGTTCAACCCGACACCTAAATGTTTTGCGTTTTGCTTTATCGCTTATCGCTTCTTGCTGATTGGTAATCGCTTATCGCCAACAGCTCCTTTTATCCATGCTCAATTTTGCAATCGAAATGGCCCGTGACGCGGGGCAGATCCTGCTGGAGAAATTTGGCCGGGACATAAAGGTGTCTAAAAAAGGGGACATAAACCTCGTCACAGAGGCCGATCTTGCGTCCGAAGCTCTGATAATCGAGAGGATCAAGTCTTATTACCCGAAACATTCCATTCTTGCTGAGGAAGCGGGCAATGCGGTGGTCGTGGGCGGCGACAATACGTGGAAATGGATCATCGATCCGCTCGACGGGACGACTAATTACACTCACGGCTATCCCTGTTTTTGCGTGACACTGGCGCTGGAGCATGACGGAGAGATCGTGATCGGAGTGACATTTGACCCGACACGAAACGAGCTTTTCTCGGCTGAGCGTGGCCGCGGAGCAAGCCTCAACAACAAGCCGATCCGGGTCTCAGACACTGACCTCCTTGCCGATGCATTGATAGTTACCGGCTTTCCATATGATTTTAAAAGGCGAGAGAATTTCGCTCGGCACTTGACACAATTCCTGATGAAGTCGCGTGGTGTGCGCCGCGATGGCTCGGCAGCCATCGACATGGCGTACGTGGCCGCGGGGCGACTGGACGGCTTTTGGGAAGAGGGGCTCAACCCTTGGGACATGGCGGCAGGCGTGCTAATGATCGAGGAAGCTGGCGGGCAGGTGACGGGCTATGACAATGCCAAATTCAGTATCTATTCGCCGCCTATCCTGGCGACTAACGGATTGATTCACTCGGAAATGCTTGCGGTATTGAGGTAGCCGAAAGCGAAGACAAAGGCTCTGGGGCTGTGTTAACCTTGAGCATCACGAGACGAGATTTGATGAATATTGAAGCGCCACGTTAGTTTCCGGCGTTTTTAGGCAGCATTTGTAAGTTATGACCTGGTTTCGCCGCGACAAGCCAAAGATCGAAGATCAGGAAAACGACGAGGAACGGACCGTCAAAACCGAGGGCATTTTTGTTAAATGCATCGAGTGCGAAAACCCGTTGTACAAGCGCGAGCTGACGGATTCGCACGAGGTCTGCACCCACTGCGGGTACCATTTTCGCTACACAGCCGAGGGCCGTCTGAACGACCTGTTTGACAACGGCCGATACGAAAAGCTCGACCAGGAGGTGACGTCCGGCGACCCGTTGGGTTTTGTGGACTCCAAGCCCTACCGCGACCGTATCGAGCAGGCAAAAGAAGTTTCGGGCCTGCCCGAGGCCGTTATTACAGGTAAGGGCAAGACTGGCGGCCACGTCACCTTTGCCGGTGCGATGGATATGAATTTCATCGGCGGCTCGATGGGCTCCGCCGTAGGTGAAAAGATCACACGGCTGATCGAGCGTGCCCTGGCAGAACGCGGAGCGGTCGTTATCTTTGCGGCATCGGGCGGCGCCCGCATGCAGGAAGGCACATTGTCTCTTATGCAGATGGGCAAGATCTCAGCCGCCCTGGCACGGCTTCACGATGCCCGGCTTCCCTTCATATCAGTTCTCACCGATCCGACCACAGGTGGTGTGACCGCGAGCTTTGCAATGCTCGGCGATGTGATCATTGCTGAGCCAAAGGCGCTGATTGGTTTCGCCGGGCCACGGGTCATCGAACAGACGATCAGACAAAAGCTGCCGAAAGGATTTCAGCGGAGCGAATTTCTGCTCGAGCACGGCATGGTTGATATGGTGGTCGATCGGCGCCAGATGCGTGACACGATCATTCGCACGCTCGATTTTATGATGAACTCAGAGATCGCGGCCTAGAAAACGACTATAGCCGTATCGGCTCGACCTTGTAACCGCGCGCCCGCAGCAGATTTACCACACCTTTTTTCCCGCCCAAATGTCCGCCCCCGACGGCGATGAACGACGGCTTTTCTTTGACGGCAGTCTCTATTTTGGGTATCCACGCCACGTTTCTCTCGTCGAGCAAGCGGGCCTGAAAGGCCTTGTCGGTGGCCAACCTGTCGCTCGTTTTATACAACTGCTCTGGGTCCTGTGATTTGTAGATCTTTAGCAACAGCTTTAGTTCATCGGCCGATTTTTGTGGGTTCTCGGCCATCTCGTACAGCTCCTTTGCCTGGTCCTTCATCGGCTTTACAGCCATCATCTGGGCTTGGAAACTCAGCGTTTCAAGACCTGCGATCGGCTTTTTGCCGGCGACGGCCGTCTGCATCAGCTCCATGTCATACGACGATGGCGCCATGCAGCCGAGGACCTTTGGATTTGCGACGATCATCACCTGCAGCAGGGATGGCTTTACACTCTTAAAGCGGTCCACGGATTGGCCGAGAATATTCGTGAACATCTGATCGACCTTTGCATACTGCTCCGTCGTCAAAAAATCCTTTAGCGTTTTCCCGTCCGGGATCATCATGCTCATCCCCATGGTCATCAACTCTGAGGGGTCGTCCATGTCGACTTCCATTACGAGCTGATCCGTTTGGCCGAGAAAACCTTTTAGCTTGTCCATGGGCAGCATGTCCTCGGGGCAGATGACGTGGAACGTTCCGAACAGGTAGGACGGGCGCTCGACGCCTTTTTTTGAGATCTTGTACAACAGGCCATTGGCATGTGCCGGTTTGGACCCTTGCGCGAAGGCCGTAACCGTGCCCAGCGAAACCGCGGCGGCAGCCAAGCAAAAGCGTGTGGCTATTCTTTTCATTTACGATATTTACGGGCATATTTAGCCCAATAGAGATGAACTTTCGCGAATCAGTTGATTATCTCATATCCCTCGGCAACGAGGTCTCAGCGATGAAGCTGGGGCTCGAGAATATCAGGGCGTTGTTATCCGCACTAGGCGATCCGCAAAACAGTTACATAAAGGTCCAGGTCGCAGGCACGAATGGCAAAGGCTCGGTCTGCGCCTTTTTAGATGCGATCTGCCGCGAAGCGGGTATAAAAACCGGGGTACTTACGTCGCCGCACCTCGTGTCGATAACCGAACGCGTTCGTATTGATGGCAAGGACATCATCGACGAGGACTTTGCCCGCTATGCGACACGGATTCGCGATACCTCTGAGGAGTTGCTTGCGACCGGCGGTATCGCGTCCGTTCCCACTTTTTTTGAGCAGGGCACAGCGATCGCCTTGCTGGCATTTGCGGACGCGCGAGTTGAGCTTGCGATCCTAGAAACAGGACTTGGCGGACGGCTTGACGCCACTACGGCGGCTAAAGCTGAGATCGCGGCCATTACACGCATTGACCTTGATCATCAGGAGTATCTCGGTGAGTCATTGACAGAGATCGCCGGCGAAAAAGCGGCCATCATAAACCCGCATTCGGTGGCGGTAATAGGCCAGCAGGACGACGAGGCAAGGAAGGTGATCTCTGAAAGATGCTGTGAGGTCGGTGTCGAGCCGATCTGGGCGACCCCGGATATTGATACCGAGAACTCACAGGGCGGTCTGGTGTATTCGTTTCAGACCGACCGCCGCACCTACGCTGGCGTAAAATTGGGGTTTGCGGGCAGACACCAGGCGGCGAATGCTGCTGTTGCGATCGGGATCGCCGAGGCGTTATTGCAGCATGGTTTCGCGATTAGCGAAAGCGACATCAGAACCGGCCTGGCGAATGCAAAACACCCCGGAAGGCTTGAGCGACGGGGGAGATTTCTTTTTGACGGAGCCCATAACGTCGCGGGCGCCCGGGCTCTAAAAGACTATCTGGATGAGTTTGAACAAGGCCCATTCACACTGGTTTTTGGAGTCATGGAAAAAAAGGACTTCGTCGCGATGATCTGCATATTGCTGCCCAAAGCACGCACCGTCGTGCTGACACGGCCCGACAATCCTCGAGCCGTTCCTCCCGAAACGATAGCGGCTCATTTGGGCGACGCTTTGAGCGGACGCGTCGTATTGACAGGCTCGACAGCGGATGCCCTCGCGCGTGCCACCGAAATATCCTCAGCAGACAACAGCCTTATCGTAGTAACCGGTTCGCTGTACCTTGTTGGTGAAGCCAGGAAAATATTGAATAATTGAGCTATGTATAAGCTTGTTTTGATCCGCCACGGCGAGAGCCAGTGGAACAAAGAAAACAGGTTCACGGGGTGGAAGGACGTTGACCTTTCGGAAAAAGGCATCGCAGAGGCGCATACCGCGGGTCGCCTGCTAAAGGAACAAGGTTACTCGTTTGACGAGGCTTACACCTCGGTGCTCAAACGCGCGATCCGCACGCTCTGGATCATCCTCGATGAGATGGATCTGATGTGGATACCGGAGACGAAATCGTGGCTGCTCAACGAGCGGCACTACGGCGCGCTTCAGGGATTGAATAAGTCCGAGACGGCCGCACAATACGGCGAGGAGCAGGTCCAGATCTGGCGTCGAAGTTTTGACATACCGCCCGAGATGCTTGAGGAAACCGACGAAAGGTACCTGGGCAAAGACCCGCGATACTGCACTATAGAGCCCGGCAAGTTTCCGAGATCTGAGTGTCTGAAAGATACCGTGTCTCGTGTGGTGCCCTATTTTGTCAGCGATATCATGCCAAAGGTCAAAGCCGGTAAGCGGCTGATCATCGCCGCGCACGGCAACAGCCTCCGGGCGCTGGCCAAATCTCTCGACAATATCGGCGATACGGACATCGTCAACATGAACATTCCAACCGGAATTCCGCTCGTATATGAGCTCGATGCCGATCTCAAACCGACAAAGAATTACTACCTCGGCGACGCGGCGGCAATAAAGGCTGCACAGGACGCGGTCGCAAATCAGGGAAAGGCGAAATAGCGCGATCGTTTGATCGGATGGGATTAAAACCCGTGCTATAGATGCTTAGCCAGCGCAACCGATTGTCACTCACGCCCACGTGTAAAACACGCGCGCTCCCCTCCTTACAAAGGAGGGGTCCGGCGGTAGCCGGGGGGTGGTTCTTGTGCTGTGTAATTGGCCGGGCCCTGCATATCATAAAACAAGCTGACAAGAAACCACGCCGGCCTACCGGCCAGCCTTTTTGTGAGAGCCTTCGGTGGCCGCTTTGGGTTAGCTTTTATACGACAGTTTCTTTCCTTTCCGGCTCTTTCCTTTTATACTCATCGACTCTATGCCATGGGCAAAAGCCATTTTTGTTCTTCTGATCTTATTCTGCCTAAGTCCCTGGGGCTCGCCGCCGGTGGCACTGGGGCTGGGACTGATACTCGCGTTCACGATCGGCACTCCCTTTCCGGAGCTCAATGGCAGACCAACCAAGCTTTTGCTCCAGGCTTCGGTCGTCCTGCTTGGATTTGGGATGGATCTTGGTGCCGTCTATCGTGCTGGGAAGGACGGGATCCTGTTCACTATCGCGACGATATTCGGCACGCTAGCCCTAGGGTATCTGGTCGGCAAGCTACTGGCCGTAAATTCCAAAACGTCGGCGCTGATCTCATCAGGCACCGCCATATGCGGCGGAAGCGCTATAGCCGCGGTCGGACCAGCCATAGACGCTGAGTCGGACGCTATGTCCGTATCACTCGGGACAGTTTTTGTCCTCAATTCGATCGCCCTGTTCATATTCCCGATCATCGGGCACGGGCTTGCCCTTACGGAAAATCAGTTCGGTGTCTGGGCCGCTATCGCTATTCACGATACTAGCTCGGTCGTCGGTGCCGCCGGTACTTACGGCGGCGAAGCACTTGCGGTTGCCACTACGGTAAAGTTGGCCCGAGCGCTTTGGATAGCGCCGATCGCTCTGCTTTTTGCGTTTATTTACAAGCGGAAAACAGTGGGCAAAGGGATTCTCTTTGCATTTCCGTGGTTTATCCTCCTCTTCCTCCTCACAACGGTCGTGAGGACATATGCTCCGTCTATCGTACTTCCGAGTATTTTTGATTCTTTGGTCAATCTGGCAAACGCCGGGATGCTAGTGACCCTTTTCCTGATCGGCTCGAGCCTGACACGTGAAACCTTGAAAAAGGTCGGGGCCAGGCCGCTGCTACAGGGGATAATACTATGGGCTGTTATTTCGGTCGTATCGCTGTGGGCCGTGCTCGGTTTGCTATAATCACGGCGTATGGCTGACCCGGATGTTGTAGTTGAGCTGAAATCCAAGACACGCGGCGTGGTCAACCCCACGCTGGTCAGATGGATCGCGTTCCTCGTGATCACGGTCTCACTGGTCGTCTGCACGGTCCTCTGCATTCTTGCCATTTGGAAATTTACCGAGTCTGACGCGGTATGGCGGGCGATAGCCACCTTCATCGTCGTCAGCATCGCGACCGCCATATTCACCTTTGTAAACGAGAAGCTCGGATAGTCTTACTCGCCCGCGGGGGCGCCTTTGTCGCACACACCTAATTTGGTAAAATACTTGTTTCGGCTAGTTGCACAGATCTGATCTGTGTTACCCCAATGAGTATTAAACAGATCACGGTCCGCGGCGCCAGGCAGCACAATCTAAAAAACATCAACGTAGATATTCCTCGCGACAAGTTCGTCGTGATCACGGGGTTATCGGGGTCGGGAAAGTCTTCGCTTGCCTTTGACACGATCTACGCCGAGGGCCAGCGACGGTACGTTGAGTCTCTCTCGGCATATGCCCGCCAGTTTTTGGACCAGCTCGAGAAGCCCGACGTCGACTCGGTCGAGGGCCTTAGCCCCGCTATCTCTATCGAGCAGAAAACCGTTTCCCGCTCGCCGAGGTCGACTGTCGGGACCGTGACCGAGATCTACGATTTTCTTCGCCTACTGTTCTCGTCGATCGGTCAGCCTCACTGCCATCAATGCAATGCACCAATTACGCGGCAATCCGTCGACCAGATCATAGTCGGCGTCACTGATCTGCCGGAAGGCGAACGCGTAATGATACTTGCGCCGCTGGTCCGCGGCAGAAAAGGTGAATTTAAGAAAGAGCTTGAAAAGCTGCACCGGGACGGTTTTATACGGGCCCGCATCGATGGTGAGATCCGGCAGCTCGACGAAGAGATCATTCTCGACAAGCGGAAAAATCACAGCATCGAGGTCGTCGTCGATCGGCTGTTGATGAAAGAGGGGGTTAAAGAGCGCCTGGCCGAGTCCGTAAAGACCGCATTGAAATTAGCGGGCGGCGCCGTCATCATCTCGATCATCGACGGAGAGGAAAAGCTCTACTCGGAGAAAATGGCGTGTGTGAACTGCGGTATCAACATAGCGCCGCTGGAGCCGCGTTCATTTTCGTTCAATTCGAACTTTGGCGCGTGTAGGCGATGCCAAGGTATCGGCACGGTGATGGAGATCGACGTCAATAAGATCATTCCAGACCCGACGGTACCAGCCGGCAAGATCGATTTCCTGAGCGGCGTTGACAAGTCAGGAGCCACCTTTTTACGGGGTGCTCTGGTCGCGATTATCGAGAAATTCACAGTGGGCGATCCGCTCGAACCGCCGACGGGCAAGGAAAAACCGAGAAAACGGTCCAAACTGAGCAAGTTAAAGGACATGATCTTTGGCAGCGAGCCCAATGAACTGCTCAAGAGGCCTTTCAACGATCTGCCGCAGGAGATCCGCGATGCTTTTTTGAACGGCACGAAACGGAGAATCACGTTTCGCCACGGCGATTACAAGTTTGAGCGCGATTGGCGGGGTGCCTTGCGGGCAATGCGCGAACGATTTGAGAATCCGCCATCGGAAAAGATCAAGACTGCTCTCGAGGAGCTGATAGCCCCCATTCCCTGCCCTGCGTGTGACGGTCGCCGGCTGCAGCCGGAAAGCCTTGCGGTAAAGGTAAACAAGCTGGGCATCGCCGACTATACCGAGCTGCCGATAACCGACGCTTCTAAAAAGATCGAGGCGATACAGCTCAGCCCTCGCGACGAAAAGATCGCCGGGCTGGTGCTCAAAGAGATCGGAGACAGACTGCAGTTCCTTGATGCCGTGGGCCTCGGATACCTGACGCTGAGCCGTGCATCGGCCACGCTTTCCGGCGGCGAGGGGCAGCGGATCAGACTTGCAACCCAGATCGGGTCACAGCTTCGCGGCGTGCTGTACGTACTTGATGAGCCCAGCATCGGGCTTCACCCGCGGGACAACAAACGCCTCCTGCAGACGCTGCATACGCTTCGCGATCTTGGAAACACAGTCCTCGTCGTCGAACACGATCAGGAAACGATCGAGCACGCCGATTACGTACTTGACCTCGGCCCATTAGCGGGGACACATGGCGGTGAGGTGGTCGCGATGGGATCACCGAAAGATATCGAAAATGCCGAGGCTTCCCTCACCGGCAAATATCTAAGCGGGAAGCTCAGTATTGACGTGCCCGACGTTCGGCGACTGCCGAACGGCAGCCGAATCAAGGTGAAAGGTGCACGGGCATACAATCTCAAAAATATCGATGCTGAGTTCCCTCTCGGGCTCCTGACCGTCGTCACGGGCGTGTCCGGGTCGGGTAAATCAACTCTGGTCGAGGAGATCCTTTACCCGGCCCTCTATAAACACGTCTACAAATCGGCCTGCGAGCCGCTGGAACACGATTCCATTGAAGGCCTTGATCTCGTCGACAAGATAATCGAGATCGACCAAAAGCCGATCGGGCGGACTCCGCGGTCTAATCCCGCGACATTTACCGGGCTCTTTACGCCCATCCGTGAGCTGTACGCGATGCTGCCGGAGTCAAGGACCCGCGGTTATAAAGCCGGCAGGTTCTCGTTCAATGTAAAAGGCGGACGATGCGAGGCGTGCGAGGGTGACGGTATGAAACGCATCGAGATGAATTTTCTTCCCGATGTTTACGTTACCTGCGACGTGTGCCGCGGCCACAGATACAATCGTGAGACGCTTGCGGTCAGATACAAAGGGTTGTCGATCGCCGATCTGCTCGACACCACCATAGAGGATGCTCTGCCGCTGCTTGAGAACATACCGCAGATCAGACAAAAGCTGGAGACGCTGCTGGATGTAGGCTTGGGATATATCAAGATCGGACAATCATCGACGACGCTCAGCGGGGGCGAAGCACAGCGTATAAAACTCGCGAAGGAGCTCTCAAAACGAGCGACCGGCAAGACGATCTACATCTTGGACGAGCCGACGACCGGCCTGCATTTCGCAGACGTTCATAAGCTGCTCGAGGTATTGCAGCGTCTCGTCGATACCGGCAACACAGTGATCGTGATCGAGCACAACCTCGACGTTATCAAGTCTGCCGATTACATAATCGACCTGGGTCCCGAGGGCGGGGCCGGCGGCGGCAAAGTCGTCGCGACGGGCACTCCGGAGGAGGTAGCCCGGGTAAGACGCTCCTACACCGGACAGGCGTTGAAAGCTGCTCTTCGCTAATTGTTGAGCAGCATCAGATAAAGCGTGATACGCACCTCGCGTCGCGAAAATGTGTCGATCATCTTCAGAGTTCGATCTAAGTCCGCCCGGGAAAGGGATCACGGCTAGGTCGCGTGGTCGGAATTGACCAATGCGGGTCTGGAAAACTATAATCCCGAAAAAAATCTGGCGGTCGCCAGTCGAAACGCTGGGTCAATTGTTCGGTGAGAGATCAAAAAAATATGGCAATTTTCTATAAGTTAACTGTAACGGTGTTAATGATGATGAGCTTGCTCGCGCTCGGATGCGCAACGGCGGACGAGCCCGGGTCCAAACAGCCCGTCAACACAACCAGCGAGCCGGCCAAAACCAACCGCGCGTCTGCGACGCCTGGCGATGACGGAACGATCCCGTCTGGTACAGGCGTTGAAAAAGCAACCCCCGCCGCTGGTAAGGCCAATGTTCAGGGTAAGGCGTTATTCAATGACAAACCCGCAGTCGGGGTTGAGGTCAGGCTCTGTAGAAAGTTCAGCCAATTCCTGGGCGGTTGCAGTGGCGAAACTTTTACTGCAAAGACGGACGAGGCCGGCGAGTATCTGATCGCTGATGTCTCGCCGGGGATGTACGAGGGATTGACGATCCAGGTCTTTGACACGCCGTATTATGTTTTCGCCACCTCCGGCTTTGTCTCGTCCGCGAAATACAACATCGAAGAGGGCAAGACGTACTTTGCGCCGGACACGCACCTGTTCAAAAATGACCTGAAATTATTGAATCCGAAAGCGGGCTCGAAGGTGCCGGGTGAAAACATAGAGGTAAAGTGGGAGCCATATCCGGACGCAGCTTATTACAAGCTCAGCATACATGCTGATACGTCGACGAGTGCCGTCACGGAGTACGACTACATCGGCAAGCGCGTGGACGGTGTGTCCGTCGTTTTGGACAAGACGCTGGGCCCGGGGACATACACCTGCAAGGTGGAGGCGTACGGCGGCAACAATCGCAGGCTGTCACAAAGCGCGAGCGATATTAAGTTCACTGTGACTAAATAAGTTTCGGGACGTTTGTGCGGCTAAGCAGCGCCCGGCCGCAGTGCCTCGATCATTTCGCGAACAGCCTGATTTAGTCCGACAAAGACTGCTCGCGAAATTATGTTGTGGCCGATGTTGAATTCCGTGATCTCGGGAATAGCAGCAAGAGCAGCGATATTGCGGTAGGTCAGTCCGTGACCTGCGGCGACCATCAGGCCTAGCGATCTAGCATGTTCTGCAGCGACGCGGATACGGTCGGCCTCGGCGGCGGCACGTTTTTCACCTTCGCCATGAGCGGCCCTCGAGCTCAGGGTCATCTCAGCGTATTCGGCCGTGCAGAGCTCGACCTGCTGCGCTCCGACACCGTTAGCCGCAGTTATTTGTTCCAGATCCGGATCGATAAACAGGCTCACAAATATTCCCGCGTTCTTTAATGCCTCCACGGTCTTTTTGATGTTCGCGAAATTTCCAATAACGTCGAGGCCGCCTTCGGTAGTGATCTCTCTCGGATTTTCCGGCACCAGCGATACGGCGTCAGGCTTTGTTTTGAGCGCGATCCGTACCATCTCATCAGTCGCTGCCATTTCCACGTTAAGGTAGGTCGACACGACCTCGCGAAGCAGCTCTATATCGCGATCCTGCATGTGTCGCCGATCGCCCCGCAAATGGACGGTAATACCGTGAGCGCCGGATTGCTCGCATATAACGGCGGCGGTGACGATGCTGGGCTCGATCGTCTTTCGTGCCTCACGGATCGTTGCTACATGGTCGATGTTAACGTTCAGTTTTGCGTTCATTCACTTGCCCCCAACTTTTAGGTCGTAAATTCCACGCCTGGCATTTTGGCGGATCTGATTCAGTTCCCTGATCATCCGACTCGCGTCTCGAACTACGCTGACCTTAGAGCCCGCCACATCGTCCCAACGTACTGGTATCTCCTCGAGGCGAAGCCCGTGATATTTTGCGACAAATAGAAACTCAATATCAAAGCCAAAGCGGTCGATGGTCATCACGTCAAGCAGCGGCCGGAACTTGAGCATGTTGAATGCTTTAAACCCGCACTGCGTATCGTAGAATGGCAGTCCTGAGATCATTTTGATCACAAGATTCATGACACGCCCGCCCTGCTCCCGCCGCCACGGCTGATGGGTGCCGATAAGGCTCCGGTCCAATGCCCTCGAACCGAAAGTGACGTCACGATCACCACTGCGGATCGGGCGGATCAGCTTGTCCATTTCTTCGATAGGTGTCGACAGATCAGCGTCCGAAAAAAGGGCGATATCCGCCCGGGCTGCCAGAAGCCCTGTTTTTACGCCGAATCCCTTCCCTTTATTTGGCTCGTATCTAATCACACGACCATTTATGGCCGGCGCATTGCCCAACGCGTCTTGAGCGACGGCAGAGGTGCCGTCCGAGGAACCGTCGTCGACGACGATCACCTCGGTGTCGAGTCCATTCGTCGAAATGAAATCAAAGATCTTCGCCAACGGCACACCGAGGCGTTCGCTTTCGTTGAAGGCGGGGATAACTATCGAAACTTCCGGTTTATTCACAAAAGCCTAATATTAGATTCTCGAGGTTCAAAAGTAAATTTTCGCCCCGGCCGGGCGACACTGTGCACAACTAAGTTTTCGGCCCCAGCGTCTATGTTATATTGATATTCGGGCTCGTGACATGGGGTTTATGAAGAGTTGGTTTACACCATTGGCAGTTGTTTTGATCGTGCTCGGAGCGGTCGTGGGAGGTTTGTTCGGGCGTATGCCTGCGAGGATCTCGGCCCAGGGCGGCGTTTCCACCGAACGCGTGCTTGCCGATTATAAGGAAGCCCTGGACGTGATAACCCAAAGCTACGTCTCACCAGTGGACAATGAAAAGGTCGGCGACAGCTCGATGCAGAGCATGCTCTGGACTCTCGACCCGCACTCCTCCTTTTTCACGAGAGAAGAATTTCGAAAGCTTGACGAAGAGCAGTCGTCCCAGTTCTATGGCATCGGTGTCTCAATCCTGCAACATCGAGACGGCGTTTATGTTCAATCGGTGATCCCAAATACGCCGGCCGAAAAGGCGGGCCTGCGGTATGGTGACCGGTTCTTAACCGTCGGCGGCAAGGATGCAAAAGATTGGACGAGCGCCGAAGTATCGAGAAACGTACGCGGAGAGCGCGGTACGGCCGTCAAGCTCAGGATCGAAAGGTTTGGAAACCCGGCGCCGCTGGATTTCGAAATAATCCGCGGCGGAGTACCGTTGCCATCGATACGTAATTATTTCATGCTGCAGAATGGCATCGGTTATGTCGGACTGACGGGCGGATTTCAGCAAACGACCAGCGAAGAACTGTCGACCGCGATTGCCGATCTGAAGAAACGCGGTATGAAGACCCTCATCCTGGACCTAAGGGGGAACCCCGGCGGCATTCTGGAGCAGGCGATCGGCGTTGTAAGCAAATTCATACCGCCCGGAAGAACCGTAGTATCGGTGAAAGGTGCCGGCGGTTCACAAGGCCGGGAATTGCGGTCTACCGGCAGCGACCCCGAAACGTTTCCGTTGATCGTAATGATAAACGGTGGGTCGGCCTCGGCGTCGGAGATCGTCGCGGGCGCCGTACAAGACTATGCGCGGGGTCTAGTTGTGGGTACCGATAGTTTTGGCAAGGGCCTGGTTCAGCGGGTTTTCCGACTGCCATACGGCACGGGGCTCACCTTGACGACCGCGCGATATTACACGCCCTATGGCAGATCGCTTCAGCGGGATTACTCAAGCGGCTCGATCTATGGGTATTACACCCACACCGACGCAGAGGCGGCGACCAGCGAAACAGATGTGAAGCCAAAGCCGGCCGGCAGTCCCGTTACGCTTCCTGATGGCCGGGTCTTGTTCGGCGGCCGAGGCATAGAACCGGACGTAGTCGCTCCGCCACCCGCCCCGAGCGCTCTCAGAGCCCGCATCAACGAAGCAGCATTTTTCTTTGTCAGGCAGGCGGTGGCCGGAAAGATAGGGGGCTTTGAGAACCTCAGGGCTGAGAAACAGAGTTTCAAGCAGACGCTCCAGCCGAGCGAATTCAACGTGTCCGATAAGCTTTTTGAAACCTTTCGGGCCTTCGCTGCGGGCGACAAGGCAAATGGCTTGACGGCTGAAAACATCAATAGTCAGGCCGAGTATGCACGTGCTCGGCTTAGACAGGAGTTGGCAACTGCCAACTACTCCACCGAGGCAGGGGTGCAGGTTTTGCTTGAATCAGACCCGCAGATCGTCAGGGCGATCGACTCCGTGCCCAAAGCGACGGAAATGGCGGCCGCATCGTCTCGGGTAAGAGTTTTCAATTAATACAGTTCAGAGAGGTATTTAGGTCATTCCTGCCCGAGGGGAATGACTTTCCCATTGCTGAACCGGTAAAGTAAAATATCACCTTAATCCGAAGCGGTGTCTATGTATAAACAGATCGGGATCCTGACCGGCGGTGGCGACGCACCGGGTTTAAATGCAGCCATAAGGGCCGTCGTCAGAACTGCGATCGGCGAGTACGGGATGAACTGTATCGGCATCGAGGACAGTTTTGAGGGGATCCTGGGCGAGACGCACACGGTCAAGCTCACGACAAAAAGCGTGAGCGGCATTCTACCGCGCGGAGGAACGATCCTGGGGACCCGGAACCGCGGCAGCTTCGTCAAAGTAGTCGACGGTAAAACTTCTTTTGCCGAAATGCCCCTCGGCGAGGCACTGGCAAATCTCGACATTCTCGGTATAGAGGCTCTGATAGTGCTGGGCGGCGAGGGGACGCTGGCCATCGCCGAGCAATTTCACAAGCGGGGGTTCCCAGTGATAGGGGTCCCTAAGACGATCGACAACGACTTAGCGGCAACGGAATTTACGTTCGGTTTCATGACCGCGATCGACATTGCGACAGAGGCCCTCGACCGCCTTCACACAACTGCTGCGTCGCACGATCGAGTGATGATCCTCGAGGTGATGGGGCGGAACACGGGCTGGATAGCTCTTCACGCAGGACTGGCCGGAAGCGCGGACATCATATTGATACCGGAGATAAAATTTTCGTTCGACGCTATCGTGAGAAAAGTCCAGGACCGCGAAAGCAGCGGCTCGCGATTCACAAATATCGTGGTGGCCGAGGGTGCCATTGAGGTCGGTAAATCTGAGATGTACCAGGACTCGTCGGGCATGCGACTCGGCGGTGTAGGTGAGTACATACGGCGACGTGTAGAAGAGTTGACCCGTAAGGAGTCTCGCTGCGTGGTCCTCGGCCATTTGCAGCGCGGCGGCAGTCCCAACGCCTTTGACAGGATGCTCGGAACGAATTTCGGGGCTTGTGCGGTTCGCTCGCTAGCAAGCGGTGAGACCGGCAAAATGGTGGCGCTGCAAGCGGGAACGATCGTAACCGTGCCTTTAGACGAGGCTTGTACGAACATCAAAAAAGTCCCGACGGACGGCCAGCTTGTACGCACCGCACGAGATATCGGCATCTCGTTCGCTGCGCCGAAAGCATCCAAACTCGCCGAATCGCATACTTTCGTTAAGAAAAGAGCCGGTTAGTTACGCCGCTCCTTCAAGTCGCTTAAAACCGTTATGGAAGCTGTAAAGAAAAAACTGCAGGATGAACTCGACAAGCTGGAAGAAGAGCTTCATTTTCGCCTGCCAAAAGAGATCCAGAAAGCACGCGAGTTTGGCGACCTTCGTGAAAACGCCGAGTATAAAGCTGCGATGGAACGCCAGTCGATCGTGCAGGCACGTATAATGCACGTGCGAAACCGCCTGAGCGAGGTCGAGTCGATAGATCTTTCTAAGATCCCGACCGACAGCGTTGCATACGGCTCGAATGTGGTTTTGTACGACGTAGAGCGTGACGAAAAGATCAAGTACCGCCTTGTAACGTCCGAGGAAAGCGACCCGGAAAATGGCCTCATCTCCACCGTTTCCCCGATCGGGCAGGCCCTGATGGGAAAGGAAGAGGGCGACGAGGTGAAGGTCAAAACGCCCGGGGGATGGCGAAACTTTGAGATCAGCCGTCTATCGACGATCCACGACCAGGAGGATCGAAGGCAAAAGTAAAAAGTCAAAAGTCAAAAAACCGAGATCGGCGCCCCGGTTTTTTAGTTTTGCCTTTTTACTTTTGACTTTGTGAAGGGATGTTCGGAGCAAGCATAGGTCGCGGTGCAATGCGTATCATCAACGCGATGGTCCGCGCCCTTGCATCGGCCGGGATCTCGCCGAACATATTAACGACCATTGGCGTTACTATCAACGTGGGCTGCGGCCTGCTGTTTGGGTTTGGCGAATTCTTCTGGGCTGGCATTGTTCTGATCGTGGCCAACCTTTTCGACATGCTTGACGGCAATGTCGCAAGGCTAACGGGTCACGTTACCAAATTTGGCAGCTTTCTCGACTCGTCCCTGGACAGGCTCTCTGACATGGTAGCGTTTCTCGGAATAATAATATTTTATTCCCGGAATGTTCCGCAGCACTCGGTATTGAATGTCTTCCTTGCCGGGCTCGGGATGATAGCGTCGGTAATGGTCAGCTATACCACCGCCCGCTCCGAGGGGCTGGGGGTCAAAGCGAATGTCGGTTTCCTGCAGCGTCCGGAACGCATGGTGCTGCTGATCATCGGTGCACTCTCGACCTGGGACTGGAACTCAACCAGCTTTTTCGCGAACCGAATGCCGCAGGTCCTATGGGTGCTCGCTATCGGGTCGCTGTGGACCATGATCCAGCGAATGCTGTATATCTGGAAAGAGTTTGAAAGGATAGAGGGAAAGGGTCGAAGCTAAATGATCCAGTGGCTGAGCGAGTTATGGGCATCTCTGACACTGGGCCAGGTTCTGCTTGGCGTGGGACTTTTTCTGGGATCGCTCACACTCAGTTTCGCCGCGATCGCGGTCGTTATGGTCAAGATACCGGCGAATTATTTCAGCTCGCACTATACCCACGATTTTCTTCCGAACAGTCCCTGGCTCGTACGCTGGGGAGCAGTGATCTTGAAAAATATGGTCGGCGTCCTGCTGATATTGCTGGGGATCGTGCTGTCGCTGCCCGGCATCCCGGGTCAGGGCATCCTCACGATCCTGCTTGGGCTAATCATGCTGGACATTCCTGGGAAACGGCCGCTCGAGGCACAGATCATCGCCCGGCCGACGGTGTTGGCCGCGATCAATAATCTGCGGGCTCGATACGGTAAGCCGCGACTGCTGCTTGACTGATGGGAATATTCGATAAAATGGGCGGGCGCAAAGGGCCCGATCCGGCGGACCGCCGACGCTCGCTGCTGGCGAACGGCCGCATAACCGACGGCGTTATACTCGACTGTGAGACCAATGCCGACGGGGACGAGATAGCGATATATTTGTACACGCTCAATGGCGTGGATTTTGAGTCATCGGACATCCTGACGGAGGAGCAGCGTCGCGACCGCGTAAGGTACGCGCCCGGTGCAAAGGTCGGCATCCGTTACGACCCGAAAAACCAGGGTAACTCGATAGTTGAGTGATGTATGTTCAAGAAGATCCTTATAGCAAATCGTGGTGAGATCGCGTGCAGGGTGATCCGCGCCTGTCGCGAGATGAAGATCGCGGCCGTGGCCGTATATTCCGACGCTGACAGCGATGCTCTGCATGTTCGCATGGCCGCCGAAGCGTACAGGATCGGGCCGGCGCCCTCAAATGAAAGCTATCTGCGGTGGGAGAAGATAATCG
>JBHENG010000049.1:0-11532 GCA_046262195.1 Pyrinomonadaceae bacterium
GCATAATCGTGTGCCGCTGCGCGAATCACCGCATGCGACTGCTCGGGGCCGTACGAATAAGCGATCTCACAGACGTTCAGTTCGTCGGGCAGGCTTTTATAGGTAAGGAAATAGTGTTCGAACCGCTGGCGTATGCCTATCGGCAGCTGGGAGATGTCTGTGTATTGCTCAAACACTTTATCGCCTTTGAGGACGGCAATGATCTTGTCATCTGCTTCTCCTGCATCGAGGAGGCAAAAACCGCCGATGGGAACCGCTTTGAGAATGATGTCACCTCGTGGAATGTGATGTTCCGACAGGACGAGGATGTCGAGGGGATCACCGTCACCGGTACTAACAGTTCGACTGGACTTATCGGATGCAATAGCCGCGACCGATCTGCCGCAATACGTTTGCGGAATAAACCCATAATTCGCCGGGACCACGTTCGAGTACTGCTGCGGACGGTCGATCTTTAAATAGCCCGTATCCTTATCGACCTCATATTTAACCGTATCCCGCGGCACGATCTCGATGAATACTGTCACTTCGGCAGGCGAGTCGTCGCCCGCGGTGATGCCGTGCCAGGGATGGGCTTTGTTTGTTCTGAACATCCCATTATTATTAAGCCGCAGGCAAACGAATGTCGAACGATCTTTCTATAGAAAACCGAGAGAGCGCGCTTGTGATCACATTCACAAATCCGGAAACGCGTAATCCACTTTCCTCCAGTGTTCTTGAAAGGCTGCACGAGATTGTTGACGCCGCTGGTCAAAAAGGCGTGATTTTCACTGGATCGGAAAATGGATTTGCGTCTGGGGCAAATCTTCGCGAGATTGCCGCCCTGACGCACGAAACCGCGCCCGGTTTTGCTCTGCGAGGTCAATCTCTTATGAGCAAGATCGAGGCTTTGCCAGGGATGACCATCGCTGCTATCAACGGTTTTTGTTTTGGCGGCGCACTAGACCTGGCTTTGGCGTGTGAGCGGCGGATCGCCTCGCCCGAGTCGAGGTTTGCTCACCCGGGCGCAGGATTGGGGATCATTACGGGATGGGGCGGCACACAGCGTTTGCCACGGCTAATTGGAAGGGGGAGAGCGCTCGAGATGTTCTTCACAGCCGAGCCGATCGGCGCCTACGCTGCACTTCAAATGGGCCTGGTAGATGAGTTGTCTGCCGATCCCATGGCAAGAGCATCCGGATTGGTGACACAACACGCGCTGGTGTAAGCTGATGACAACCATTTTCCTGCCGGGACCTTATGAAGATCTCTTTATTGAAATTGGCCCACGCCCGCTCCGGCGACAAGGGTGACACTGCGAATGTCGGCCTTATCGCGTTAAAAGACGAATACTATCCTTTGCTCGTTCGTGAGGTGACCGCGGAGAGTGTCAAAGAGCATTTTGGACCCATGGTCAAGGGCGGGGTTGAACGCTTCGAGCTGTCCAATTTAAAAGCCCTTAACTTCCTTCTTCACGGATCCCTCGGCGGCGGTGGCACACGCAGCCTGATGACCGACGCCCAGGGAAAAACATTTTCCACAGCCTTGCTGCGGATGTGGATCGACATCACCGATGACGAGGCGGCACAGCTCGGATTGGCATGAACCACCTGGCCGAGATCACTTTTGGATACGCGGACCTCGGCGACATCACACTCCACTACGCCGCCGCCGGCACAGGTGACAAGCTTGTCATTCTGCTTCACGGTTTTCCTGAGTTCTGGTATTCGTGGCGGTATCAGCTAGGGGCACTAGGACGAGAATACACAGTCGTCGCGCCGGACATGCGTGGCTATAACCTGTCTGGCAAGCCGTCGGGACGATCTGCTTATCGTGTTGGATCTGTAGCAGACGACATCTGCCGACTCATAAAACATTTCGACAGAGACACGGCCGCCGTTATAGGGCATGACTGGGGAGCCTCGGTGGCATGGACACTGGCAAAAACACGGCCTGACGTGTTGTGGAAGCTGGGTGCGCTGCAGGTCCCGCCGGCGCATGTTTGGAAACGAAATCAAACCGCCGCCCAGCTTTTCGCGAGCTGGTATATGTTCTTTTTCCAATTACCGTGGCTGCCGGAACTCATATTGAGACGCGGCGATTACCGTAAGCTGGAAGGCGCTCTTAGAAATGCCATCTCCCGCGACGTCATCACCGATGCCGACATTGCACAATACAAAAAGGCGTGGCGTCAACCGGGAGCATTAACGGCAATGCTTAACTACTATCGCGCCAATATCGCCGGCCGCCTGCTTAAAAAGAGTGAGCCGCCGGAAAAGATCGCGGTGTCGACGTTGTTTATCTATGCTGAGAAAGATGAGGCGATATTACCGCAAACCGTCGAGGGCGTGGGGGAGGCCGTGAGCGGACCTTATCTCGAACACCGCATTCCAAATTGCGGCCACTGGGTACAGCATGAAGCACACGAGGAGGTCACGCGCGTTATCAGAGATTTTCTCGCTGGTTAAGATGTCCTACAATACATCCGTCCTTAATTCATTCTAATCTTGCGGAGGTTTCATGTTCCGAACACTTTGTCGTGCTTTTACCGCGTTTTTATTGTCTGCGACCGCTGTGGCTCAGACTACCGTACCGGTTTCTAATTCGTTAATGGGTTTCTATGGCGACAGCTCGCGTGCACAGCGCGCTCTTGAGACGCGGTTCGACGCTCTGCTGCGAGCCGAGAACCTGCGCGATTGGAACAAGCGGATGTCGGCACGTCCGCATCATCTAGGCTCGCCCTACGACAAAGATAATGCGGATTTCATGGCGGCGCAGTTCAGGTCGTGGGGCTATGATACGCAGATAGAGCAGTTTGATGTGCTCTTCCCCACGCCCAAGACTCGCCTGGTCGAGATGACAGCGCCCGAACGGTTCACGCTCAGGCTCGATGAACCGGCGCTACGTGAGGACGCGACCTCGGGGCAGCAAAATGAGCAGCTCCCGACCTACAATGCCTATTCCATCGACGGGGATGTTACCGGTCCGCTGGTTTATGTGAACTACGGCACCCCCTCGGATTACGAGGAACTCGAACGCCGGGGCATCAGCGTCAAGGGAAAGATCGTTATTTCCCGATACGGCGGCTCATGGCGTGGGATCAAGCCAAAGGTCGCGGCCGAGAACGGCGCGATCGGATGCATCATTTATTCCGATCCCCGCAATGACGGGTTTTACCAGGGCGAGGTTTATCCGAAAGGTCCGTGGCGAAACGAGCATGGCGTTCAACGCGGGTCCGTCATGGATATGCCATTGCATCCCGGCGATCCCCTCACCAAAGGCATAGGTGCAACAAAAAACGCAAAACGGATCGACCGCAAGGATGCAGCCACACTCACCAGGATCCCTGTGCTGCCGATCTCATACAGCGATGCTCTGCCGCTGCTTAAAAATCTCGACGGCCCGGTCGTGCCAGAGTCCTGGCGTGGGGCGCTGCCCACGACATACCGCTTCGGAGGCGGTAGTCCAACCGTCCGGATAAAGCTCGAATTCAACTGGGACATAAAGCCTATCTACAATGTGATCGCAAAGATCGCCGGCTCTGAGCGCCCCGATCAGTGGCTCATACGCGGCAATCATCACGACGCATGGGTCAATGGCGCTGACGATCCGCTTAGCGGCATGGTAGCGGAAATGGAAGAGGCCCGTGCTATCGGCGAGCTCGTCAAGACCGGCTGGCGACCTAAGCGGACGATCGTCTACGCAGCATGGGACGCAGAGGAGCAAGGGCTGATCGGCTCTACAGAGTGGGTTGAGACGCACGCCGACGAGCTGCGGCGCAAAGCGGTGGTTTATATAAATACTGATTCAAATGGCCGCGGGTTTTTAGGCATAGGCGGCTCCCACACACTAGAAAAGTTTATCAACGAGGTAGGCCGCGACATTCCCGACCCTCAGACAAAAATGACTGTTTGGGAACGGTCGCGTGCCAGCCTGATCGTAAACGGCTCGTCCGCGCAGCGGAGTGAGGTGACGTCACGCGGCGATATGCGTATATCTGCGCTCGGATCGGGTTCCGATTACACACCATTTCTCCAGCATCTTGGGATCGCATCGCTGAACATCGGCTTTGGCGGGGAAGACGGCGGAGGTTCGTATCATTCGATATACGATTCCTTTGATCACTTTTCCAGGTTTGGCGACCCGGGATTTGCGTATGGTGTTGCCCTTGCAAAGGTCTGTGGACATGCGGTGCTCCGGCTTGCAAACGCTGAGACTCTTCCGTTCGAGTTCACCAACTTCGCCGATACTATAAATGTCTACGTCGGGGAGGTGACACGCCTGGCCGATACGATGCGGGACGAGACGAATCAGACGAACCGGCTGATCGGTAACGGCATGTGGAGCGCGGTGCAGGACCCGACGGATCGATTGACAATCCCAAAGGTCCGCGACGTGGTTCCGTATATTAATTTTGCTCCCCTTCAGAACGCACTGGTACGACTTCAATCGAGCGCCCGATCGTATGAACGCGCCTCCGCTGGCAGGCAATTGAGCGCGGCGGCCCAGAAGAATCTTGATGAGGTCCTTTATAGAACCGAACGTGTTTTGACCCGGACCGAAGGGCTGCCGCGACGCGACTGGTTCCGTCACCAGATATACGCCCCCGGCTTTTATACCGGGTACGGGGTAAAGACGCTGCCGGGTGTCCGCGAGGCACTGGAGCAGCGTGATTGGCGCGAGGCTAGCGAACAGATCGCCATCGTCGCCCGAACGATCGAGAACCTGGCGGCCGAGATCGATAAAGCAGCCAGGATCTTTTGAGGATATGAGCGTTCTAACCACGACGACACACGGGAGCACGCTGGTTCTTGAGCTGAATCGACCTGAAAAACGAAATGCTCTTAACCGTGAGCTCGTGGACGCGCTGAAGACAGGCCTAACGGCGGCTGATGTCGATAGCTCGATCCGCGCCGTCCTGCTGCGCGGAGCGGGAAAAGATTTTTGTTCCGGAGCGGATCTTGCTGAGCTCCAGAAGATCAGCCAGTACTCGTTCGAGGAAAACGTTCAAGACGCACGTGAGCTAGCCGACCTTTTTGAGCTTATCCGTCGCATACAGAAACCAGTGATAGCAGCTGTACACGGCCGGGCACTCGCCGGGGGATGCGGACTCGCTACGGCTTGCGATCTGGCTATCGCGACGCGTACCGCCAGCTTCGGGTATCCCGAGGTGAGGATCGGCTTTGTCCCAGCCATGGTTGCGGCAATTCTCAGACGCACGTTAGGCGAGAAGCAAAGCTTTGAGATGCTGACACAGGGCTTCGAGTTCTCTGCTGAAGAAGCGAGAGCCCTCGGCCTCGTAAACGCCATTTTCGACGACGAAGTCTTCGACGTCGCATCGATTGAGTATGCCTCGCGCTACGTCAAGGTCAGCAGCTCGGCCGTTGCCATGACCAAGCGCCTGCTCTACGGTATCGACGGCCTGCCTTTAGCCGACGCCATCGCTATGGGCGTCGAGACCAACGCCCGCGCCCGCATGACCGAAGATTGTAAAAAGGGAATTGCTAAGTTCGTGCGAAAATAGGGTCTAGGCAGATATTAATATCGACAATGAGCCGGCGAATCTTTTCTGTACTTTCCGCCCGAGATATCGTTTCCTTAAGGAGTTTATCTTACGCCAAAACGTGCGTTATTTCGAGCGGAAGGCGGCCGAGGACCACCTCGCGAATGTCGAGCTTGGTGCTGCCGTGATCGATATCCACACCGACTATGTTTCCCGCTTCGTCGAAATCGAGAACAACGCCTTCGGACACCTCTCGGCTCTCGACGCTTGTCTTGTGCGAGAGGTCGATGTACAGCGAATCTGTTTCAGGATAATAATTGATCTTCATAGCTTAAAATTGCTGTCCGGAAATGCGTTGTGAATCGTTAGTCGGTCAGCGAGCGTCACGACCCGCAGCACACGATCTCCAAACTCCTCAACCCTTCCCCAAAACCTAACGCGATCATCCCGGCTGAACTTCGACGCGGATCGGATTCTCAATGAAAATATACACCATTCCTTCTTCAGATAGGGCCGCTTTCGCAAAACCTCATTCTCGAAATACGCAGTGTAGTGGTATTTGTCCACCTCATGCCGCGACGATATCGACCTTTGTTTCGATCAGCGACTTCGGGATCAGGGCGGGGAAGTAGGCCATTATTTCTTCGACCTTGGGGCGGCCGCCGGCAAAGCCTGTGACCCCGGGAGGGCCGGTGAGGATCAATGGAGCTATCTCTTTTGTAAATCGTTCAACGTGAGATTTGTTTTGACCACGAACCGCCACTCGCAGCTGCACCTCCGGTAGATCAGGTGATGGTTGACCGGAGAGATGGCCGTGGGTTGCGTTTACGCCCACAAACTCTGTGAGTATCAAGTCGAATTCGAGCCCAAGGCGTTCAAGCCGCTTACGCAATATCCGGTCTGCGGCCTTCGCTTTCTGGTATGCCTCAGGCCATGAATAGACGAGCGTGCCGACGGCTTTCCACCCGTCTGTGTAAGCGATCGAGACTTTGTAAAAGCGGGTGCTTGGCTTACCGCTGATGCCAAACACCCGCACCCGATCAGTACCACCGTCCGCGAGCTGAATCGTCGTGAAATCGGCAACGACATCCGGGGTAATGTACTCGTGCGGATCACCCATCTCGTAGAGAAGCTGTTCTTTAACGGACGGAATACTGACCCGGCCCCCGGTACCATCGTGTTTGGTAATGATAAATTCGCCGTTCGGCGAGGCTTCGACAATGGGAAATCCAACATTGGCCATGTCTGGAATGCTTTGCCATTCGTACTGGCAGTTGCCGCCGCTCGACTGCGCACCGCACTCGATAATGTGGCCCGCGATCGTGCCTGCGGCGATCCGGTCCCAATCTTCAAATGACCATCCGAACTCATGCATCAAGGGGGCAAGCGTTAGCCCGGTATCAGTTAACCGCCCACCAACGATCGCATTTGCACCGCGACTGAGAGCTTCGACGAGCGGCGCCGCACCGAGATAAACGTTTGCCGACTGGACCCGCTCACGAATGGCGGACAACGGCTCACCCGTGTCCATGCTGGTGAGCGGGACCCCATCCCGGATAAAATCGTCCAGCCGATCGAGAACGTCGTCGCCCGTGACAACGCCGATCTTTACCTTGCCGGCTAGACCCAGCTCGCGGGCCGTGTCCCGAAGTGCCTCGGCGCAGCCGCCGACATTCACTCCGCCGGCATTCGACAGCACTTTAATGTTCTTTTCAGTGCAGTCTGGCAGGATCTCGCGCATCAGCGAAACAAAGTCGCGCGCGTACCCCGCATTTTCGTCGCGGGAACGCTGCTTTTGGAGGATCGACATCGTAACCTCCGCCAGGTAGTCGAGCATTAGATAGTCGATCGGCCCGCCGCGGACCTGGTCTACAGGGGCGGTCAACAGGTCGCCCCAAAAGCCCTGGCCCCCGGCTACGCGAACGGATGTTTTCATTTGTAAAAGCTTTAGTTTACAAAAAAATAGGACGATCATTCGATCCCATAGATCGCATAGATCGTCCCGATCTTAAGTCAGAACCCGTAATTTTCTCGGTGGCTACGGAATGGGCTGCTTAGCACCCCTGACCATGTTGCGGCCTTTATAATATACCCATTTGCTGCCGTTCTTTGTTTTGACGGCAACCCACGTGGCACCTCGCCAGGACTTTCGGCCGACCCATTTTGTCCCGGTCCAGACCCTGTTACCGACGACCGCGCCTCGTCGGTACACCCTCTTTGAGACCTGCTTCGTTTTGTCCGCTGCATCCTCCGTCTTGTCAGCGACCTCATTACCGACCGCTTTACTAGCTTCTACCGCTTTACCAGCCCGGTTTTTCGTCATGTCGCCGATATCTTCGGCCTTGTCGCCGATCTCTGTTCCGGTTTTCTTAACCACCGTTTTGGTTTTCACAGCCGCCTTCTTCGTGACCGCCTTGGTCCTACTCATCATGTCCTGGGTGTAAATGCGTTCCACGCTTCCGACAAGCACCAACCCGGCTGCCACAGCCAATGCGAACCCAATTCGTCTGAAGTTATTCATAAATGCCCCCATTCATGCAGTAATTTCCTATTCGTATAAAATCACGGGCAAACAACAACGTCGGTACGGTGGCATACTAACCACACCGGACGTTCTCCCTGATAAATTTTACGATATCTTCGGTCGACGTGCCTGGCAGAAAGACCTCAGATACGCCATTTTCCTTGAGTCTGACGATGTCATCGTGCGGTACAATACCGCCGACCAACACCAGGGTATCGTCCATACCATTTTGACGAAGCAGGTCGACGATCCTCGGGCACAACGTATTATGTGCCCCGCTAAGAATGGAAATACCGACGGCGTCCACGTCCTCCTGAAGCGCCGCCGAGGCGATCATTTCCGGCGTCTGGCGCAGGCCGGTATAAATGACCTCCATACCAGCATCACGTAAAGCGCGGGCAATAACCTTTGCTCCGCGGTCATGGCCGTCCAGGCCCGGCTTGGCCACCAAAACCCTGATCTTTCTTCCGTTCATTGGTGGTAAGTATATTAACGAGCTAAGCGCGAGAGCAAGCCGCGCGGTTTGATATAGGGCCGCAGCTCGTCCCACGTGAATTTGAACGTCCCGTCCGGCTGGAGGGCGTGAATAACATGTGGAAAGCCATAGTTATAGTGGAATGTAACGCCGTCATCGTTCACGGAAAATTCGGCAAGGTCTTTTGCGGTAAAAGTAGATCGCACAAAAAGCTCATCCGGGTTCAAGTCCTTGTTCTCAGGATCATTTCTCATATCCTTGATCGCTTTTTCTATTTCTCCGCGCTGTGCCATTTTTACCATTGTTGCGAGCCCGGCAAGGTTTTTAAAGACATCCCGTGGCCGAACTCTGGTACCTGATTGCAGATCCACGACCACCCGTTTGATGGAACCGGAGGGATAGGGACCGCTTCCGCTCACGAAGAGAGAAATACTCAACACTCCCATCTTATTAAATCCGACCTCATAATCTGCGTCTTCGAGCCACTGAACGCTCCGTAGCTCCTGGTTTACGTTAATCCCCAGCACCTTTTCATAGCTGATCGCGGACTCGATCTTTCGAGACAAAACAGCGGAGGCGGCTTTGACCCGCGGATAATTGACGGTGAAAGACGTCTTAAACTCGCTAATCGGGCTGCGGCGCACGTATGTCACTTTTTTTGACGTGATCTGAACCGATTGAGCGCTGGTGACGGTACCTAGCGCAAGCAAGGCAATGATCATCAGGACCGATCTAGTTTTCATAAATTTGGTTAAGGTCCATGTTGGGCGAGGCAAAAATGCACCTTAGTTTGTGCCGCAGTCCTTTCTGCCTTTTGACCGCCTCATGCATTTCAACCCACCCGTGCACGTTGATCCAAAGCGGATTGTAACTTTTTATGGGCTTTACTGTACCGTATCGCGGCTCTTCAGTTTCCTGAATGAACGAGCCGAATAACCTATCCCAGACGATCAGTGCCCCCGCATAGTTTTTATCGAGATAGGTCCCGTTCACGCCGTGGTGAACGCGGTGATGTGATGGTGTGTTGAGTACGAGCTCCAGCCAACCCAATTTATCGACAAGTTTTGTATGTATCCAGAACTGGTAGATGAGATTCAGCCCGTGCATCAGGGCGAACATCCATGGCGCGAATCCCAGCAGCATCACCGGCGCGTAAAAGATCCAGTGTACGATACCGCTAAACCAGCTCTGCCTGACGGCGACACTCAGGTTGTACTGTTCACTCGAATGATGGACTACGTGAAAATTCCAGAAAAGCCGCGATTCGTGGCTGACCCGATGGAAAACGTAGTACGCCAGATCGTCCACAAAGAACAATATTACCCAGGTCCACCACGCATCTACAGGAAATTTGTAAGGCGCCAGTCCGTAGGCAAATATGTAAATGTAAGCTGTGAAAACTGCGAATACCGCGCCGCATACAGCGCTCATGAATCCGAGAAATATGTTCGTCCACGTATCCCGTCTGTCGTTATACTCACCGCTTGCGCGTCTGCGCGTCCAAAATGCTTCCGCCGCGATCAGCAGCGCAAATACCGGAATTGCTATTATAGTCGGCCTGAGCATCTTAATATCTGCAATATAATAGCACTGCCTAGAGAATGAAAACGCCGCGACCAATGTTGAAGAAAGTAATAAAGATCGCCGTGGTTGTACTTGCCGGAGCCTTTATCGTCATACAGTTTTTTGGCATCGATAAGGCAAATCCCCCGGTGAACAGCGACGACACCCTTGAGGCCGCCGTTGCCGTCCCCGCCGATATTTCAATGATATTGGCGCGCTCATGCAACGATTGTCATTCAAACAAAACGACCTATCCATGGTATTCCCACGTCCAGCCGTTTAGCTGGTTCCTCAAAGATCATATCGACGAGGGACGCCGCGAGCTGAACTTCAGCGTATTTAATACATATTCGAACGAAAAGAAGGCAAAAAAACTGGATGAGATCTGTCAGGAAGTTGGGTCCGCAGCAATGCCGCTGCCGTCGTACCTATGGATTCACGGTGATGCAGTATTGAGTGCGAGCGACGCGACAGCTCTTTGTGACTGGACCGTCAAGGCGGGGGAAACTTTATCCCGCTGATCATTGCTCCGGGATTTGTATGCGCAGCTCCGAGCGAAGAGTTCTATAATATTTTGGAATGCCGCGTATTATCGTAAAATGGACGGATGGCATTGCTTCCGATCCGTCACTTTCCAGATCCGGTATTGCTCGAGGTAGGTAAACCGGTTGCAAAGGAAGAATTTGGCGAATCTCTTGAAACCTTTGCCAATGATATGTTCCAGACTATGGAGCACGCAGGCGGCGTCGGACTAGCGGCCCCTCAGGTGGGTGTCTCTAAACGGCTCTTTGTAATGCACGTCGCTGTGCCGAGCGGGGAACGTGAAAGACACGTACTAGTTAATCCTGAGATCATCAGCATAGAAGGCGAACAGATCGGCGAGGAAGGATGTCTGTCCTTCCCAGGGCTCTTTCAGGTGGTTAAACGAGAAATGCGAGTGATCGCCCGCGCGCAGGACCTGAAGGGCGAGCAGTTCGAGATCGATGTGGCGAACCTTGCCGCAAGGTGCATCCTGCACGAGACGGACCATTGCGATGGCATTATATTCCTGGACCGGATGACGCCGTTAAAGCGGCAGCTCGCCAAACGAAAGATAAAAACATTGCAGAAGACAGGGAAGTGGAATTAATTGAATATACAGGACACAAAACTAACGGCTGAATTGGGTTCGAGCGGTGAATTGAACAAGTATCTTGCTGAGGGTTGGATCCTGCTTCTCAGCTATGTAAAGCATATGAGTGACTCGCACCAGCCCCGTTTTGTTGTCGGTTGGCAGTCAGAAGGGCCGCCGGTTTTTCCTGAGCTGCTTGATGAGTGGGAGAAACGGGAGATCCGGCGAAACAAGAATCGATAGCTATCAGACTCGTATTTAATTTCGCTAACGCGGAACCGACGAGCTTTCCGCGATCTTCTGTGTCCGTAGCCGGGTCACGCTTTTGTTAACGAGGATAATATGCAGACACAACCTACTCTTGACGAGTTTAGAAA
>JBHENG010000049.1:11542-14260 GCA_046262195.1 Pyrinomonadaceae bacterium
CCCGCCAATGCCGAGGCGATGCGGGCAGCGATCGAAAAGGTGCGCGGTGGGCTCGGCTGCGAATACCCGATCATCATCAACGGTGAAAAGATCTCACTTGATTCCAAGTTCGAGAGCATAAACCCGGCTAAAAAGACGGAGGTGGTTGGAAGATTCTCTGAGGGGGACACTAACACGGAGCTCATCGACCAGGCGATCGAGTCGGCGAGTGACGCCTTTAAGACCTGGAGAAATGTCTCGCCCGTCGACCGGGCCGACTACCTATTCCGCATAGCAGATATCATGCGCAAGCGAAAGCACGAACTTTCGGCGTGGATGGTCTTTGAAGTAGCAAAAACGTGGGCGGAAGCAGACGGTGATACAGCTGAAGCCATCGATTTTTGCGAGTTTTATGGCCGCGAGATGCTGAGGTGGGGGAGTGAACGGCCGGTCACGCCTTACCCGGGCGAGAAAAACAAGTTCGAGTACATTCCTCTAGGTGTCGGTGCGATCATTCCCCCGTGGAATTTTCCCCTTGCGATCATGGCGGGTATGACTATGGCCGCGGTGGTGGCGGGCAACACGGTGGTGTTAAAGCCGTCGTCCGACTCGCCGACGATCGCTGCGAAGTTCATCGAGATTGTCGAGGAAGCCGGTCTGCCGCCCGGCGTAGTTAATTTTATCAGCGGCAGCGCAAAGACGGGCGAGGCGATGGTGACCCATCCAAGGACCCGATTTGTCTCATTTACGGGCTCCAAGGGTGTGGGGCTACACATCAATGAGGAAGCCGCAAAGACGCGCCCCGGACAGATCTGGATCAAACGAGTAGTCGCGGAAATGGGCGGTAAGGACGCGATCGTTGTCGCGGACGACGCCGATCTTGACGCGGCCGCCGCCGGGATTGTAGCCGCAGCGTTCGGCTTTCAGGGACAGAAATGTTCGGCCTGCTCGCGCCTGATCGTTGATGAGAAAGTCCACGACGAGCTAATGGCAAAAATATTGCCCGCTGCAAAAAATCTCAAGATCGGCGACCCGACAGACGGCGACACGAACATTGCCGCCGTGATAAACAAGCGCGCTTTCGATAACACGCTGAGCTACATCAAAAAGGGAACTGATGAGGGCGGGAAAGTTGTTCTCGGAGGTTCGGGTGACGAGACCCAGGGCTTTTATATCGAGCCGACCATCATCGACGGTGTGGAGCCAGGGGCGACTCTTGAGCAGGAAGAGGTATTTGCGCCGGTCCTCGCAGTGATCAAGGCTCGCGACTTCGAACACGCGCTGGAGATCGCAAACGATACAGAGTTCGGTCTCACAGGATCTCTTTATTCCGCATCGGAGGAACGATTAGATCGAGCTCGGCGCGATTTCCATGTCGGCAACCTCTACCTTAATCGTAAGTGCACGGGTGCCCTGGTGGGTGTTCACCCATTCGGCGGTTTCAACATGAGCGGTACTGACTCAAAAGCAGGCGGCAGGGAGTATCTCCTGCAGTTTATGCAGGGCAAATCGATAGCTCAAAAGATCTGATGCCGCGCGCCACCACGGTTAGTAGATGTAGCCGTTGGTTATTCGAGATCAGGTGTTAAGTTCAGTGAACTTGACACTTTTTTAATTCATATGAGTTTAAATCTGAGAGATCTTTGCTTGTGGACTCTGCTCGCTGTACTTCTTATTCCGCCCCGGACGGCGTCACAGTCTCCAACGCTCCCGTTTCCCGTGAAACGCGACGAATCTGCGACCACATGGCGAAAGGACGGGTGGAATGCCGTAGATCGTGCTAAAAAGGAAAAAATAAGATCTGGAAAAGCAAAGAACGTGATCCTTTTCGTCGGGGACGGGATGGGAATTTCTACTCTCACCGCTGCTCGGATATTTGAAGGCCAGCTGCGCGGAGAGAGCGGTGAAGAGAATAGATTGAGCTTTGAGGAGTTTCCCTTCTCAGCTTTATCTAAGACTTACAGCGCAAACCAGCAGACATCAGATTCGGCTCCGACGATGAGTGCCATAATATCCGGCGTGAAGACCGATGAAGGGATCATTTCTGTAGACCAGAACGTAGAACATGGTAACTACAGGACGGTAGTGGGCAACGAAACAAAGACCTTGCTCGAGTATGCGGAGGAAGCCGGAAAATCGACCGGAGTGGTCACGACTGCTCGATTAACCCATGCCACGCCGGCTGCCTGTTATGCTCACACGGCCGCTCGCGACTGGGAATCTGACACTGACATACTTATCCGGCGAAAAGATGCAGCCGACGCGAAATTTCCCGACATTGCGAGGCAGCTGATCGAGTTTGCGTACGGAAACGGTTTAGAGGTTGCCCTTGGCGGCGGCCGTGGCAAGTTTCTGCCAAAAACGGTGAAAGATCCCGAATACACGACCGTGTCGGGCGAACGCACCGATGGCCGCGACTTGACCGCGGAATGGCGTTCTAAATATAAAAACTCCTCTTTTGTTTGGAAGCAGAAGCAGTTTGACGAGACAGATACGCGAAAGGTGGACCATCTGCTTGGGTTGTTCGAGCCGTCGCACATGAAGTACGAATACGATCGACGCACTGACCCTGCCGGTGAGCCGTCGCTGTCGCAGATGACCTCAAAGGCGATCGATGTTTTGGCCAAAAACAAAAAGGGCTATTTTCTCATGGTCGAGGGCGGCCGCATCGATCATGCACACCACAACGGCAACGCCTATCGTGCCCTTTCCGAAACCGTCACCCTCTCGGATGCGGTT
>JBHENG010000049.1:14270-18364 GCA_046262195.1 Pyrinomonadaceae bacterium
GCACTTGCGAAGGTGAACCTGGACGAAACGCTCATTATCGTGACCGCGGACCATAGTCACACATTCTTTATCCAGGGCTACCCCGCTCGAGGTAATAATATCCTTGGTCTTGTCAGGGAAATTGGTCCAACCGGATCGATCGAGCCCGATTATGCCACCGATCGGAACCGCAAAAAATTTACTACGCTTGGATATGCGAACGGCACCGGTGCCCGCGGCAGCGAGCGCCCGGTCCTCGATGAAAAGACCGCTCTGAACCCTGATTACAAGCAGGAAGCAAATATACCACTCATCGCTGAGACGCACAGCGGCGAGGACGTCGCAATATTCGCAACCGGCGTAAACGCCCATCTCATCAGGGGCTCGATGGAGCAGAACTGGATCTTCTACGTTATGGCTGATGCACTGAGGTTTCGGCGTCGATGAAGGTGGTATTCATGGGTACGCCGATGGCCGCCGCCGCTTCTCTTGAACGGCTTTTGGAAACGGGTCACGACGTAAAGGCAGTGTACACCCAACCCGACCGCCCCTCGGGCAGGGGAAACAGGGTCACATTTAGTCCCGTAAAGGAATTTGCCATTTCCCGTGACCTGCCCGTTTTACAGCCGACGAAGATCAAAACGGCTGGGGCCCTTGAAACCTTTCGCTCACACGAGGCCGATGTCGTTGTTGTGACGGCATACGGCCGCATCCTGCCGAAAGCGTTTCTTGACGCGTTTCCTTTTGGGGCGATAAACGTGCATTTCTCCCTGCTTCCGAAATACCGTGGTGCCGCTCCGGTCAATTGGGCCATCGTCAACGGTGAGACAGAAACCGGCGTGACGACGATGCAGATGGACGAGGGGCTCGACACCGGCGACATTCTGCAGCAGCGGTCGACATCGATCGGAGATCAGGAAACGTCTATCGAGCTTATGGAGAGACTGGCCGATGTTGGTGCTGAACTTCTGGTGGACACGCTGCAGAAGTTGCCCGACATAAGACCTGTGCCCCAGGATCATCAACTGGCTACGTACGCCCCGATCATGAGACGAGAAGATGGTTTGATCGATTGGAACATGACAGCGGCGGGCATCTCAAATCGCGTTCGCGGATTCCAACCTTTTCCCTCGGCCTTCACCTTTTTCCGCGGTTCCAGGCTGACGCTCTGGAAGGCCATACGGATGACGGCCGATGCATCGCCGGGCGGTTACGGCACGATCGCATTTGTCGAGCCGGACAGCTTTTTAGTCAGATGCGGCGACGAAACCCTGCTTCGCGTTCTTGAGGTTCAGCCGGAAGGGAAACGGCGAATGTCGGCGAGAGATTTCATTAATGGGTTCCGGCTATCTGAGGGAATAGCTCTTGGTTAGAGAATGGCCAACGATAGAATACAGATCATTTCGTTCTATGAATTCAAGCCTTTGGAGCAGGTCGCCCCATTAGGCAGCATCCGGGCTGACCTGCGTCAGATCTTTTCGAGTACCGGCGTTCGCGGCACTGTCATAATTGCCGCGGAAGGCTATAACGGAATGGTCTGTGGCAAAGCGGAGCAGATCTCCCAGTTCGTTCAAGAGGCGAACACAGTTTTGGACACTGTCCTCCCAACGAAAGTGTCATTTCACGAAAAGCCGCCATTCCGCAAGATCGACGTCAAGATCAAGCCTGAGATCGTCACTCTAAAAAAACAGGTGGACCTGAGTTTGGGAAAGGGGACCCATGTGCCCCCGAAAGAATGGAACGAGGTGATTTCTTATCCTGAGACCGTCGTGCTCGATGCGAGAAACGATTACGAATATCGAACCGGAACGTTCCAAGAAGCCATAAATCCTGATATACCAAAATTCAGCGACCTGCCGCGGTTTGTCGATGAGAATCTGGATCCTCGCAAGCACAAACGTGTGGCTATGTTTTGTACCGGCGGCATCCGGTGCGAAAAGTTCGCTCCTTACATGAAACAGATAGGTTTTGAAGAGGTGTACCAGCTGGAGGGCGGAATTCTTAGGTATCTGGAAGAGATGAGCCCTGACGAGATGCTGTGGGAAGGTGAATGTTTCGTGTTCGATGAAAGGATAACGGTCGACAAACGGCTTCAAAGGGGCTCTGGGGTCGACCATTCTCAGAGACATACGAATCGCAAAAAGCCCGCCTTCAAGACCTCGGAATGAATATTTCACCGGCGCGGGTCGCAGCGTTCGACATCCTGCTTTCGATCGCGAATGAGCGTGCGTTTTCATCTGTTCTATTACCGCTCAAGGAACAGGAACTTTCCGCATTGGATCGGTCGCTCTGTCATGAACTCACCCTGGGGACGCTCAGACATCAGCTCTACCTGGACCATGTCATAGACGTTTTGGCGGGCGGAAAAAAGATCGACACTGAGGTCAGAATAGCTCTCAGGCTCGGTATTTATCAGCTCTATTATCTCGATAGGGTCCCCGATTACTCGGCTATCAATGAGACGGTAAATCTCGTTCAGCGAGCGAGAAAGACCTCGGCAAAAGGATTTGCCAATGCCATACTCCGGCGCGCGTCGCGCGAACGGGTGGATGTCGATAAGCAGGATGACATCAGCAGACTTTCGTTAACGACTTCACATCCGCGATGGCTTGTCGAAAAATGGGTGCATCAGTTCGGACTGGCTGACGCGTCCCTGTTAGCGGCGGAGAATAACGCAAAGCCCGCCGCTGCTTTCCGATTGACAGGCAAACAGAGTCAGCAGGCACTGGAGCTTGTACAATCATCGAGGCCTTCTAAGTACGTTTCAGACTGTTATTTGGCCGATGGTGCCGACAGCTCTGTTTACGAGCTTGCGGCACGGTGTGAAATATACCTGCAGGATGAAGCGTCCCAGATGGTGGCCCGGTCTGTTCAGGTCCCAGATGGCGGCAGTTTTATCGACGTTTGTGCCGCTCCTGGCGGAAAAACCGGTTTGATCGCTGGCCGCGCTGTCGTCCCGGCAATGATCATCGCGGGCGACGTTCACACGGCTCGTGTCAAATTGCTGGTCCATAACCTCGATCGGCAGAATGTGGGCCATGTGCCAATAGTTCAATACAATGCCGAATCGGCCTTGCCATTTCCGGATGGGATGTTCGATAGCGTGCTGGTGGACGCGCCATGCACGGGGACCGGCACCATCCGCCGCAACCCGGAAATCAGGTACTTTTTGGGCGACGGGGACTTTGCCTCTTTGGCCGCTAAACAACTCTCGATACTCCAAAACGCATCCAAAGTGGTGAAACCGGGAGGGACCATCACCTACTCTACCTGCTCACTTGAATCTGAAGAAAATGAGGACGTTTGCCGGCGTTTTTTGGCGGGGAACGGCGATTATGTAAGCGTGAAGCCTACGGTCCCGGAGCGGTTTATCACCGGTCAGGGCTTCGCGCGAACAGTGCCGCACCGCGACGGCATGGACGGTTTCTTTATTGCATTGTTTCGTAAAGCTGCGGCCGCGTAGACCGGCGTAAGAGGTACTTGTTTTCTTCTTATGATGTTAGACTTACTTCTTGCTTTTTTGAGGTATTAACGTGAGCATAACTGGAAAAGGATTATCTGCGATCGGTCGTTTGGCCGCTATTGCTGCGCTTGCTGCAGCATTTCTCTTCGGACTCGCGGGTGTCGTGTATATGTCGCTTCAGGGTTCCGAAGTTACGGTGCCTGAGATCACCGGAAAAGATCTTGGCGACAGTGAAAAAGAGCTCGCGCAGCTAGGCCTGAAGATCAAGAAGCGTGCGGATCGCGTCAGTGCCGAAGCTCCGAACACGGGTATCGAACAGCTGCCAAAGCCCGGCGAAACCGTTAAGACAGGACAGTGGATCCTTGTCGTGACCAGCCGCGGGGGCGGTCAAGAGGACGAAACCCCTGCGAGCCTTAAAAATACCAATGAAGAAGAAGAAACCGAGAAGATCGAAGAAATGATCTCGGACAAGCCTAAAAAGCCAAAGGCGAACTCGAACACGAACCGTAAAAAGGCGGATACGGCCCGTGACGTGACTGGTAATTCTGCCGGCAGCTCGAACACGGACACGGCGGGCGCAAATTCTAATAAAAAGGACCCGGCTGCCAATAATGATTCAAGCGACAAGTCGAACAAGACAACTCAGTTACCT
>JBHENG010000050.1:0-17555 GCA_046262195.1 Pyrinomonadaceae bacterium
CCTTATTTCCGCCGGCGTCAGCGTGCTGTTCGGCGTCTGCCTTCCTGAAAACGTGCCGCGATTAAGTGTGCCACGAACCAGTGTGCCGCTACCATCGGTGAAAGTGATAGGCACACCTGATCGGATCGCAAGGATCCCAGAGATGTCCCAACCGCCGAGCAGGTAGTTGCCCAACGAATTGTTGTTCATCCACCGTCTGCCCTTACCGAACGGGAACTGGTACAGGCCGTTGAAGTTGAACGTGTGTTTGATATCGTAATCAGCCCGCTGATAATCACGGTTCTTATCCTTCAACTGCAGATACGTTTCGTTCAATGCCTGCGCGGTACCCTGACCGTTTGTCAGGTTCTTTGACCAGGTGTAATTGGCACCGAACAAAATCCCCTCGCTAAATCTGCGGCGGAGTTCAAGCTGCAGTGAGTTGTAGTTGTAGCTCGCGTCATTCAGCATTAGCGTGATGATCCCGCTGTTAGGATTCGGGTATAACTTCACGAACGGCGTCAGACTCGGGTTCGCGAATGTGGGGTGATTGTTTACGAAGTTGTGTGTTGAAAGTAGCTGCCGTGAGCGAAGTTCCAACGACCAGGGGACCGGTTCCGATGGCACCGCTTCGGAAGAGAGTCAAGGGCTGGCAGCCTGTAACAGTAGCCGGGTTACAAAAAGCTGTTGAACCCGTTAAAGCCAGGTTGGCCTGGGCACGCCGAAAATCAGCGAGGAATCCGTTGTTTACGACGTCTATTTCATTCAAGTTATAGCTTCTCAAAAGATTGTTGCTGCTTGTACCGACGTATCGAGCCTCGACCGCTATCTTCCACGGCAGCTCCCGCTGAATGCCCACACTATACTGCTTGATCATCGGGATCTGCAGGTTCGGATCGATGGCGCCGGCGTTTCCGAAGAAACTCTGAGCAGCTCCGCTGTTCTGCAAAAACGTTCGATTGGCCCCAGTAAACACTGGCGTCGGAATCTGCTGAGTATCTCCTGCTCGCAAATTCAGCTGCGTATTGCCGGCAGGACCTATAGCAGCCAGTGTTTGGCGCCCAAGTCCGATGTTACCAGTAGCCGCCGAGGTGATCGTATTGTTCAGAGCGGTAATGATCTGGTCATTGGCGTACACATGGCTATATCCGGCTCGCAGAACAGTCCGACTTTGGTTACCGAACAAGAAGTTTCCAATTCCCTTATCAAAATTAGGCACCCAGGCAATGCTCAAAGATGGAGCAAAGTTGTTCCGATCAGTTTTGTAAAATCGGTACTCTTGTCCCGCGTTTGTACCAACGACATTGAAGTTGCCGTTACCTGCCAAAAGCGAGGCTGCGGGATCGTTCTGATCGACGATGGCCTCCAACGCAAGTCCATTGTCCAATCTGAGTGCGGGATAGATCTCCCAACGGACCCCCGCGTTAAAAGTCAAGCCCGGACGGATCTGACATCGATCTGCCACGTATAGCGCATGGTTCCAATTGATGAACGGAGCTAGCTGCCTTTGACCGCGAACGTATCCGCTTTGAATGTCCGCCAAATTAAACGCCTGCTGCGAGCTGCTCACCAGGCCGCCAAGGATTGCAAGCAGGCCGTTCACCTGACCCAGCTGGGTGTTATCGATAATACTTCCAGCCCCGCCGACATTCGCGAAGTTGTTGTTTGTTAACGTCGTGCTCGTCGCAGTGCTAACATTCGTAGTTCCGATATGATAGTGCTGGACGATCCCGAAGTCATTGTAGGACTTTACCTCATATTTCTGGTAAAGGCCGCCGAACTTTAACGAGTGATTTCCGAGGATCCAGTTAGCGTTGTCGGCAAACGTCGTAACCTTGTTGTTTCGCCCCTGGTCCATGAAGACATTGGTGGGGTTCGTAATTATTCCGCCCAGCAATGGCGCCCCACCAGTAGTGGTCGGCAACACTCCGCTTCCAATGAAAAAATCTGGATACTCGCTGATCCTGTCAAAAGGCACCTCGTTTGTGAATTGGCCCCAACGGAAATCGTTTACAAGGTTGTTCCTGATGATCCGACGATACGCTGCCGTTAGCTGAAGATTCTCCGCGTACTGCGTAACGTCGGGCGATGGCGAGAAACCGGTATCGTCAACATCCGGACGGAGCACGTCTTCCCTATTCCAGCTGTAGACAAAGTTCACCGAATCTTTCGATGTCACATCTACATCGACTCTTGCCGTGTAAGTGTTTCGCGACGTAGCAAAACTTCGATTTAAGGCGAATCCTGTAGTGTTGACACCGTCGCCCAAGCCGGTAAAATTGCCCGTTGTCGGCATCGGATTAAGGATGCGGGATTGAATGACCGGGTTGATGGTTCCGGGAATTCCCGCGAGGCCCTGTGACTGAGCGAAAGTTAGGACATTAGCGATAGTGCACGAGCTGCCCACCGCTCCTGAAGGGCAACTAATGCCGCCGCTGTTGATCGGGTTACCCGCCGCAGCTCTTAGAAATGTGAATGCTCCGGCGCGGGCCGCGGGCGTTAGGATTGTTCGGGTATAACGCGAGCTGACAGGGTCTCTGATCCCCTCGTAGGAGAAGAAAAAGAATCCCTTGTCCCTGAGAACTACTGGACCACCCTCTCCGAAATTCGGGAGGGGAAACTGGCCGCCGATCTTGCCGCCGAACTGATTACGGTTTCGAAAAGGGCGTTCGACACCCGAGCGGTTATTGAAGAAATTGTTGGCAGCGAAAGCGGAGTTGCGGTTGTAGGCGAATAAGGCACCATGAAAATCACTAGTGCCCCGCGGTGTCAAGACCTGAATCTGGGCTCCTCCTCCTGAATCAGCTTCTTGAACACCCGTGATGATAGTGATTTCGCTGGTATCGTCCACAGAAGGTCTTCCCGGAGCAAAGTCGGTCGCGTTCGACCTGATGAAGGGGTCGTTAATACTGATTCCATCACGAGTAATATTCGTGGCAGATGTTCGCATTCCGTTGATGGTCGTATTTTGGTACGCGCTTGTTTGCACGCCCGGCTGCGAGGCTACCAAGTCAATCGGGTTACGGGTCAGCAGGGGGAAGTTCAGGATCTGCTGCGTACTAACCGTGGTACTGATCTGGCCCGTAGTGGAGGTCACGATGTCAGCTCCCGACGTTACCGTAACGCTCTCTTCTATACCTCCGACTTCCAGGACCGGAGCGATATTGAATTCGCGGCCGATATCGATCTTCACTTCATTAGCGACGAACGTTTTGAAGCCTTTAGCAGTGATCGTCAATGTGTAGTTGCCGGGCTCGAGCTGTGCGAAACTAAAAACACCGCTGCTATTTGTTGTCGCTGTTTGGCTTCTGCCTGTGAGATCATATTTGATCTCAACGGTAGCTCCGGGCAGTACCCCGTCGGTCGACGAAACAGTGCCGACCAAACTACCGGTCGGGGTCTGCGCAAATGCTGCGATGACAAACATCGCGACGGTCAGAAAGATTTGGACTATTTTCTTCATTTTCATACCTCAAGAATTTACCTGTGTGCGATAGACAGAATTAAGTTTGTGCAATATTTCTCACTCAGTTTGCAAGTTTTATGCCACCAAGCTGTAGTAGCTACGGCCACTTGGTTTCAAGCATTTACAAACAGTCGCTATCCAAAACGTCCGAAAATATTGGAGGAAATCCAGAAATCTGCATTTTCGGCTCTTCTATGGGCACTCGAAATTACTTCCACAGGCACCCATGGCGCATTAGAGCCTCGATTAGGAATCCAACCTTACACCAAAATGCATTACACTCGGTGCGTCAAAGTCTATTGTAATACGGCCAGAGGCGAGGCTCACATTAAGGTCTGCACCTGCGCGTTGAGGACATTGATAATGAACAGGTATACGTCGAAAAGGGAATGCGACGATCTCGGCACCGAAATAGTAACGTACAGAGTTTTCGAACGAAATCCAATTATTTGGAGATGTGACGGGTTACGTCCGGGTCTGGATGTTATAGCTCTTGATCTTTGAGTTAAGAGTTGTGGCGTTTAGTCCGAGCAGACGAGCGGCGCGTGACTGGTGTCCGGCGGTCTGATCGAGGGCTCGGCGAATGAGGTCGATCTCAAATTTTTTGACCTCATCATAAAAGTTTATTCCCCGGGCCAGGGTGATCTCGCTCGAGACTCCTTCTGTAGCGGCCATCATTTTGAAGGCCATGTCGGGGTCGCGAACCTCGGGACGCAGACACTCGACGGTCACTTCGTCCTCCGGCGAGATCACGATCGCCCGCTCGATGATGTTCTCGAGCTCGCGAACGTTTCCCGGGTAATTGTAATTTTCCAGCAGCGAAAGCACGTCAGGGCGAACGACGTCGGAAATATCCCGCGTATTCTCTTCGGCATATTTTCTAATGAAAAACTGCGTCAGCGGCAGTATATCTTCGCGCCGGTCCCGCAGGGGAGGCAGCTCGATGGGGACGACCGAGAGTCGATAGTACAGGTCCTCGCGAAACTGACCATTTCGCACGGCCTCTTTCAGATCTACGTTGGTCGCGGCGATGATGCGAACGTCTACTTTGATCGGCGTAGTATCGCCGACAGGCGTAAATTCGCGTTCCTGGATGACACGCAGCAGCCGAACCTGGGTTTCCGGCCTGAGATCACCGATCTCGTCGAGAAATATCGAACCGGTGTCCGCCACTTCAAACAGTCCCTTTTTTGCGGACACGGCACCTGTAAACGCACCTTTTGTGTGGCCAAATAGCTCCGACTCAAGCAGCTCTGACGGGATATTTGAGCAATTCACCACGACGAACGGGTCATTTGCCCGGGGGCTCGACTCGTGAATTGCCTTCGCCACGAGTTCCTTACCCGTTCCGCTCTCACCCGTGATCAACACCGTCGAGCGTGCGGGAGCTACGCGCTCGACCAGGCGAAAGACGTTCTCCATTATCTCAGAGCGTCCTATAAATCCTTCGCGATTCACCGAGCGCACCATCGCCTGCCTCAGCGTATGGCGCTCCTCTTCCTTGCGGCGTTTCCTTATGCCCTTGGCCGTGAGAGCAATGATCTGCTCGTTCTGAAACGGCTTGCGAATGACGCCGGCCGCACCCTTTTCCCACGCCGAGATGGCTGTATCAAAGGTCGCGAACGCGGTGATCATCAGAACGACGGCGTCACCGTCCATTCGAATGAGCTCCTCCAGCGCGGTCAGCCCGCCGATCCCAGGCATCGAAACATCCATCAGGACGACGTCAAATGGCCGTTGACCATACGCCTCAAGGGCCTCCTCGCCCGTTTTTGCGAGCTCAACCTTGTAACCCGCGCCCGAAAGTATCGTCTCGAGCACGTCACGCATTATCTCTTCGTCGTCACAGATCAGGACGGAGCCCTTTTTAGCCATAGATTTTGGACAAGACTATTTGGATAGCACGACAGAATAACAACCAGTTTACGTGCTTTCAACTCGCTCCCCGCGGGCATTAAACTAAGTCTATCTAATTTCATCGAGTTAGATGAAGCTGGACCGGCTAATAGCTGTCCGCACGCCAGTAAAGAAATGGGAGCGGAAAAAACATTTCACATCGGCTGCCAGAGCTGGGGTTATGACGACTGGATCACTCCCGTGGCGGGCGAGACGGTCTTTTATCCGAGCGGGACAAAACGTGAAGAAATGCTCGGGCTTTACTCTCGTGTTTTCGACACCATAGAAGTCGACTCGACTCTTTACGGCATTCCAGCCGCCTCCACGTTGGAAAACTGGTATGACGAAACTCCTCCGGGTTTCATTTTTAGTCTTAAATTTCCGCGTGAGATCACTCACGACCTGGAGCTGAAAGGCCCGAGCCTCTCGCTCACCCGCGAGTTCGTCGAGCGGGCTGAGCTTCTTCAGGAAAAGCTCGGCGTCTTTCTGATCCAGTTCCCTGCCCGCTTTGAGGCGACCAAAGACAACGCTTGCCGCGTCCGCGATTTTCTTGGCCAGCTTCCCTCCGACTTCCGTTTCACGATGGAGTTCAGAAACGAAGGCTGGTTCACAGAATCTACAATGGACGCTCTGGCTGGTGCCGGGGTACCTCTCGGATTGGTCGAGGGTAAATGGGTGGACCGCGATCTTATGTTCCAATACGCGCCGTCTATATTGACGCAATTCACCTACATACGCATCATGGGCGAGCGTGACCTGCGCATGTTCAACCGGATTCAGCGGCACCGGGACGATGTTCTTGAGCGTTGGGTCGCTGAGATCAAAAACTTGAAAGCGACAGAGATGTTTATTTATGTCGACAACTATTTCGAGGGGTTTGCGCCCGGAACCGTAAACAAGCTCAAACAGCTCCTGCAGTTGCCGCCCAGCGACCCTGCCGAGCTGGAAACACAACTCTCGCTGTTCTGAAATGACACAAACCTTTTGACTTTATTTACGTAAGTAGTTCGAGTCGGCAGGGCCTGACGAATAAATCTGAGCGGGCAAATCGTATAGAATCTAAATAATGGCAATCTCAAAAACAGCAAAGATCTTTTTACTTCTCGGCGGCATATTCCTTGCGCTGCTTCTCGTTGCGATCATCGGCATTATTTTCGCTGCCCGATCCATGGGCCAGCCGGACGTTGATGACAACAGTGTGTTAGTGCTCAGCATATCCGGCGATCTCCCCGACTACGTTGCTGAGGAACCGCTCGCCAAGGCTTTTGGCATTAAGTCGTCGCAATCCTTTACCAGCGTGCTGACCCAGCTTCGCAAGGCAAAGGTGGACACGCGGATATCGGCTGTCATTCTCGATATAGATTTCCCGGGCATTGGCTGGGGCAAGGCCGACGAGCTCCGCGACGCTGTCAAGGAGTTTAGGACGTCAGGTAAGCCTGTTTACGCCTACATGGAGATCGGTACTAATCGCGAATATTACATCGCGACCGCCGCCGACAAGATCTTCCTGCCGCCGTCAGGTGACATTTATATAAACGGTTTCGCTGCAGAAGCGATGTTTTACAAGGGCTCGCTCGACAAGCTGGGCATTGAGGCCGACGTCATCCAGATCGGGCCGAAATATAAAAATGCTCCCGATCGTTACACTAAAAAGGAAATGGGTGAAGGCCAGCGAGAGGTCATTAACGCGCTGCTTGATGAGTATTATTCCCGATTTACCAATGCCATCGCCGAGTCTCGCAAAAAGTCTCCCGAGGACGTGGTGGCTCTGATCGACAACGCTCCGTACAACGCCGTTCAGGCAAAATCCCTTGGATTGATCGATGACACTTTTTACCGCGAGCAGGTGGACAATGATCTGAAAGCAAGACTCGGTTACAAACAGGACGACAAACTCCGCACTATCAAGGCCGGTGACTACCGCGAAATACCGTCGGACAGCCTCGGCCTGAACACCGGTGAAAAGGTGGCCGTCATTTACGCCTCGGGTGCGATCAACGTTGGTCGTTCCGCGAACGGGCCGCTCCAGGGCGAAATGGTGGGCTCGGACACCGTTGTGGCCGCCGTTAACGAGGCGGCCGAAGACAAATCCATTAAAGCCATCGTCCTCCGGGTCGACTCACCCGGCGGTTCCGCGCTCGCATCAGATCTGATGTGGTATGCGCTCGAGAACGCGAAGGTCAAGAAGCCTGTCGTCGTCTCGATGGGCGATGTCGCAGCCTCTGGGGGCTACTACATTGCCTGTAACGCAAGCAAGATCGTCGCCCAGCCGTCGAGCGTGACAGGTTCTATCGGTGTTTTCATGGGGAAACCCGTCGTCAAAGAGCTGTATGACTGGCTCGGCGTGACAAACGAATATGTGATGCGCGGCAAAAACTCCGGCATTTTCCGCGAGACTGAAAAGTGGACGCCTGACGAACGCGCGAAAATGGAGGCACAGACTAACAGCATCTACTTCGACAACTTCGTCCCCAAGGTTGCCAAGGGCCGCAACATGTCGGCCGAGCAGGTAAACACCCTTGGCCAGGGCCGCGTCTGGACCGGCACCCAGGCGAAAGCCAATGGTCTGATCGACGACTTTGGCGGTCTCGAGAAGGCTATCTCAATCGCAAAAGAGCTTGCCGGCCTTGCCGCTGACAAGGACGTTAAACGCGTCATCTTTCCTGAACCGAAGCCATTCCTGGAGGAGTTTTTCGGAAACGAAACCTCGGCGCAAACAAAGGAAGAACAGGCTCAGATCGCCTTGCTTGAATCGCTCCCGCGAGACATCCGCCGTGCCTTCAGGTTTACCGCCCTTCTGGACCGGATGCAGCGAGGCGAGGCCATGCTGATGATGCCTTTCGAATTACAAATCAAATAGGCCAACCGCGTGATTAGGTCTTCGCCGGCCGGTAGCCTCGACCTAACAGTTTGATGTCGGCAGCAGCTTTCGATAGAGGTGATGTTCGGCTGCAGGCGCTGGTCGTTAGCTCATTCTCTTTCCGGTACGCGTATACCAGATATGTCTCGCCTTCTTTGAACTGGTAATCACAGCTCGAGAACCCCGCTGATCCGTCCGAATGCTTCGTTTGGTCCGTCTCGAGGTAGATGAACCTCGGAAGGCGACGCTTCCACCATTGTGCGACCTCGAATTTCACTACCAGCGTCTCATACCCGACCCCTTTGGGCAGCGTCTCCAGATATGCACTGGCAGTGCCTTTTCGGTATTCAAACGCTTTTACCTTTCCCACGAACACAGCTGTTGATTCCTTCAAAGCAGATCGCACCTGAGCTTTGACCGGCACGTCCGGCATAGTGATGCAGGAGCAGGCGTAGACCTTGGCGCTGCCCAGGAGCAGCATGAGGGTGAGGTTTAAGAGCATTTTTCGTCTGATGTTCATGGCAATACGATGAAGCTTTGCTCCATGCAAGTTGCAGCCTGTTACACCTTAAAACCACTCCCGATGTGCCTACGCCATTGATACCGATGCTCTAACAAATACGCCTTAACAGAGCCACGGGCAGGGGCAGCCAGGGCTGAGGCGAACCATACGTACGGCTATTGAGTGCGTCGACCGCGAGTTCCTTCTCAATTAAGATGTTCTCTGGCGGCAGGTCGGGCTGATCCTCATAGCAGGCATGCGCGATACAGGGCAGCGGCTTGCCCTCGTTGTGCACAAGACAGCCCGTGCCGCGTTCGAACAACGGGCAAGCGAATGTACGGTCCTGCGTCGGATCGACCGTCAGACCGTAGCGGGTCACGGCATCGTCGATGCGTTTTTCTACGATCTGCCGCTTTTCAGGCGCCAGCGATGTGAGAACGCGCTCGATCGCTACAGCCTCCAGCCTAGAGACTCGGACGTTTACAAAATGGGCGTCAAGACAGCATGAGCCCTGGACCTCGCAGGTTTCACAGCTCTTCGCTCGTGCCTCATAGTCCGATATGTTTTCTTTGAAACGCTCTTTCAGATCACTCAGTTTTTTAAGACTCCGCGTCTCGCTGACCAGCTTCATGTTTGGGTTTGGACGTCAAATACTGCCTAACCGCGTGCTACAATCTGATTTGTACGATACTACACGTTAGGAGGTCTATGCTCAAAGAAGGCGATAAAGCACCTGATTTTAACGCCAGGGATCAAAATGGCAACACGGTTAGACTAGCCGATCTAAAGGGTCAGCGAGTGGTGCTTTACTTTTACCCGAAGGACGACACGCCGGGCTGCACAAAGGAAGCATGCTCGTTTCGTGACGCCGACGATGTCTACCGCAGCAAGGGCATTCGCGTCCTGGGCGTATCCACCGACGACGAAACGTCGCATCAGAAATTCATATCTAAGTTTCAGCTTCCGTTTGACCTGCTTGCCGACACCGATAAAAAGATCGTCAACGATTACGGTGTGTGGGGTGAGAAAAGCATGTACGGGAAAAAGTATATGGGCACGAACCGAAAAACGTTTTTGATCGACGAACAGGGCAATATAGTCAAGATCTTTGATAAGGTAGATGTTGCCGCGCATGCGGACGAGGTTCTCGAAGCGTTTGGAGAGAAGTAGTAATGAGGAATATCACGCACAACACTCTTGTTTTTGTTTTCGCTCTTGCGGCTCTTGTGCTGGGATGCCAGACCGCCTCAACAACCGCGCTCGATAATGCGGCCGGTCTCATCAACGTGCCTCCTGCGGCCGAGCCGACAGCAACCCCGGCAGATGACGCTCCCCGCGTCTCGCTTGCCGACGCCAAGGCAGCTTTCGACGCCGGGACCGCTTATTTTATCGACACACGTCAGGATACCGCTTATAAGGCGGAGCACATTAAAGGTGCGGTCAACATCACATCAGGTACTTTGGAATCAAAACTAAAGGAGATCCCAAAGAATAAGAAAATAATCGCCTACTGTTCCTGACCGGCCGAACACACCAGTGCCAGTTTGGTATCTGAACTAAAAAGAAAAGGATTTGATAAGGCGGCCGCTCTCCTCGGAGGAACTCAGGCGTGGAAAAACGCTAACTATCCGATGGAGAAAAGCGAATAATTAACGCAATAGCTCGTCACAGATACGTCCCGCCGCTTTGCCATCCCATAGCGGCGGGATTCTTGCGACTGCGCTTTCACGGCTGCCATTCAATACTTCATGCGCAGCATAGATGATCGCGTCGGGGTCGGTGCCGACAAGTCTGTTGGTCCCCATTTCGATAGTGATCGGCCGCTCGGTATTATGTCGCAGTGTCAGACACGGGATGCTAAGCACCGTCGTCTCTTCCTGTAGGCCTCCTGAATCGGTCAGCACCAGCCGTGCCCCGCTATAGAGCCGCATAAAATCCAGATACCCTAACGGCTCAACGAGGCGAACATTTGCTGGCTCAATCTGTTCAGCCAAGCCAAATACAGCCAGCTTTGCCCTCGTCCTCGGATGAACCGGAAAAACGACCGGGAGTATAGCTGCGATCTCCAACATTGCACGGCAAATGCCGGAGAGCGTCTCCCGATCGTCAACATTCGATGGACGGTGAAGTGTGGCGACGGCATACTCGCCGGCGGTTACTCCCAGATCTTCACGGATCTTCGAACCCTCGGCCACTTTGAGGTGCTCCAGGAGACAGTCGATCATCACGTTACCGACAAAGCGGATTTTCTCATTGGGAATTCCCTCATTTCTCAGGTTTTCGTCAGCATCATGCGAGGTCGTAAAAAGCAGGTCTGCGATCGAGTCGGTAAGTATGCGATTGATCTCTTCCGGCATTGAGCGGTCGCGTGAGCGCAGGCCGGCTTCGACATGGGCGACCTTGACGCCGAGCTTTGCGCAGACCAGTGCACACGCGATCGTCGAGTTGACGTCACCCACGACCAGCACCCAGTCAGGCTTCTCCGAAAGCACCACCGGCTCGAACGCCGTCATGATCTTTGCCGTTTGCACGGCATGTGATGCAGAACCCACACCAAGGTGGATGTCCGCCTTCGGCATTCCGAGATCGTCAAAGAATGCATCCGACATCAACGCATCGTAATGCTGTCCCGTGTGAACGATCAGCGGCTCAAACTCGCTCGGACGCCTTCTCATCTCGGCGTAGATCGGAGCGACCTTCATGAAATTAGGCCGCGCACCTGCAATATTGAGGACCTTTAGCATTTAGAGACGAACGATCCGGGCGTTGCTCTCGACGCGAACATCGCTCGACAACGCATTGCGCGTATCGACAACAAGCGACGCCAATCTGCAGACGCGAGAATAGTCGATAGGCGAGTGCTCCGTGCAGATGATCACGCAGTCTGCGTCGCTGAGGAGGCTATCAGTAAGTTCCTGGTTATAGAGCGGATCGCCGGCGCCGATGGTATAAGCGTGGTCAAATGTCACCTCGGGAACGAAAGGATCGTGATAGGACACTTCAGCCCCGTCCGCCCTCAACAGGTCGATGATGGACAGCGCAGGTGACTCGCGCATATCGTCGATGTCTTTTTTATATGCCACGCCGAGAATAAGGATCTTTGAGCCGTTCACGGCTTTACGTTCGTCGTTCAGAGCGTTCATCGCGAGCTCGACGACGTACGCCGGCATGTTTGAGTTGACCTGCTCTGCAAGCGTAATGAACTGAGAGTCGAACCCGTGCTGGCGGGCTTTCCATGAAAGGTAATGCGGGTCGAGAGGAATGCAGTGACCTCCGATGCCCGGGCCCGGATAAAAGGGCATAAATCCGAACGGCTTTGTCGCCGCGGCTCTCACAACCTCCCACGTATCGATCCCGAGTGCGTTGCATAGCTTGGCCATCTCATTTGCCATGCCGATGTTGATGGCTCGAAAAGTGTTTTCCCAGAGTTTTGCCGCTTCAGCTACGCGGGCGGATGATACGGGAAAGACCTGTTCAACGATCTGCCGATAGAGCATTGCTGCGATATCGGTTGAATCGTCCGAAACCCCGCCCACAACCTTCGGAATATTGTGCGTCTGAAACTGGGGATTCCCCGGGTCGACGCGCTCGGGGGAAAAGGCCAGCAGAAAGTCCTCGTCCAGTACAAATCTTTTTTCCTCGAACATCGGCTGCAGGATCTCGTCGGTCGTACCCGGATAGGTGGTCGACTCGAGAATGATCAGCTGTCCGCGGCGCATGTACTTCTGGATCTCACCACCTGCGGTGAGAATGTACGACATGTCCGGATCTTTTGTCTTTCTTAGCGGGGTCGGGACGCAGACTATGATGACGTCGCATTTGGCTAATTGGCTAAAATCCGTTGTCGCCGCGAGCTTTTGTGTGTCGATGCATTTTTTAAGGTTCTCACTCGGCACGTCGACGATGTATGAGCGCCCACTGTTCACTTCCGCGGCCTTCGATTCGTCCACCTCAAATCCGAGCGCGTTATAACCCTTCAGTGCAAACTCGACTATCAGGGGCAAACCAACGTAACCGAGACCGATGACACCTACACAGGCCGAGCGCTCCTCGATAAGTCGCTGTAAATGGTCTTTTATCATTCCGTTTTGATAAGGATAACCGAAAAAATGAAGCTGAACGAAGTGTCTTGAAGCGGCGTCTTCCTTTCTAATAAACTTATGTTACGGTCCGGGTATAGTCAAGAAACTGGATAGCCATGCTAATATCCACTGTGGCCCTTTTCGAGACACTTCCCAGCTTAACTTATACGCCAAATAGCACTGCTTCTCCGAGCTGAAATGAATTCAGTTATCACGTCAAGTAATCCGGTTGTCAAAGCCATCGTCGAGGGTACAGCCCCCCGGACCGCCCGCGTGGCCGCCTCGCGAGGGCTTTTGCCTTTGCCGCAAACCGACCTCCTGGAAATCCTGGTTGCTCTTACTGAGGGAACGGATGAGGAGCTCAGTCAGAATGCGGCCGACGCTCTGCGGTCTCAACAGCCCGAAGCTCTCGAAGCCACGGTTCGTGCCGCCGAGATCTCGCCCGGCGTCCTCGCATATTTTGCGGCGCAGAATTATGTGCCGCCCGCGGTCCACGAAGCGATCGTCGCGAGTGCAAAAACTCCGCCAACTGCCATCGCGGGACTGGCCGCGACCACTCAGAACGGTCTGCTGCTCGAGCTGATCTCGTTCAATCAGCAGCTGCTCATTCAAAATCCGGCAATAATCGACGCGATCGTCGCCAACCCCAATCGCACTCCGGAAGCCGAAAGGCGCGCTCTTGAAATAAAGCGCGAGTTCTTTGAAAAGGAGCGCGGCGCCCAGCAGATCGCGAACGAGTTAAGGGCCCGCGGTAACGAGGCTGCCGCCGAGTTTATCGAGCAGGCCGAGTTCACCGACGATTTCGAAGCCTCGGGCATGAGCATCGAGGACGCGATGTTCCTCGCAGAACACATCGAGGTCCCTGACAGGGAAACCGATGATTCCTGGCTGGCACTCGAGTACATCGAGGAGATCTACGAGGAATCGGACGCGCAGCGGCACGCCGCCATCAGCAAGATCCTTGGCGAGATGCAGATGGAAGAGGACGAGATACCCGGCGAGCGTATCGCCATGATCAACCGCATCATGCGCATGGGTGTCAAAGACCGTGTGAAACTGGCAATGAAGGGTGACCGCGAAGCCAGAAACATCCTCATCCGCGATCCAAATCGACTGGTCTCCGCGGCTGTTGTAAATAATCCGCGAATAACCGAGCAGGAGGTCGAGGTCGTCGCTGCGATGCGGTCTATTTCCGAAGAAATACTCAGGATGATAGCTTCCAGCCGGCAGTGGTCACGTAGTTACTCGATAATGCACAGCCTGGCCAAGAACCCGCGGACCCCGATGGCAAATGTAATGACCATTATGAGCCGACTGCAGCTTCGCGACCTGATTGCATTGAGTAAAAATCGCAACGTATCGGACGCCGTCCGGCGACAGGCCATGCGGCTGCATACATCGCGCACAGGGGGCAGCAACCATTAAAAGAATTTTGCCGCACGCCCTGTTTTGATGAACGACCCGGCCATGTCCGTGAACGTATGGCTGGCGGCACCGAGCCACAGACCGATAAAGGTTAAAAGAAGAAAATTCTCACCCAAAGTTTCTCGCATGAATCTGCCGACCGGCTGCCAGACCCCTGGAAACTCCGTTAGCCCCGGCACTCGTTCCCCTGCATAAACGGTGGAGATATAAACGGCGGCAGAGGCTGTCAGCGTCACGATTCCCATGAAGTAAATGACGCGGATCAATGCCCCTAACAGCAACCCGTGTGAGAATCGCGAGCGATGCTTGAAGAAGCTGCGGTATGGATACCAGATTCCGCGAAGTATGGACCACCGCGAGTATTGCCTCGACACCGTATCCAGGTCCGGCCCGAACATAAGCCCGCCGAACAGAAAAGCCGCAGCGACAATGGCAGAGCTCGCGACACTGCGAGTATATGCATATGTCCCCGCAAAGGCAGGCGCGGTCAGAAGAAATGTCGCCGCATCGTGAAATCTTCCGCTTGGCATTGCTTAACGGCTTCCCCACTCCCAGATCCCATAAAGGACCTTTTTATCCAGTTGATAGCCGGACTGTTTGAGGGCAATGATGATCTGTGAACGGTGATGTGCGTCGTGCGCGATCAGGTAACCGAGGAACGCCGTAACGTGCGGTTTAAAGCCTTTCACTTTTCCGCCGTTTTCCGCGGCCGATACCATGAGTTTTTCGATCGCGATTCCCGACTGGGTCAGCGATGAGTGCAGGAGTTCTTTATCGAGCGATCGTTCCTTCTCTATCTTTGAAACGCTGGAAAGTGCCTCGGGCGGGGCCGCCTTCAGCCACATGAGTCGAACATTGTGTATATGTGCAAATTGCTCGCCCGCGGTCCGCCCCAGAGAGGACAATCGCGACGCCAATTGCCCTCCATCAACAGCGTCCAATAAATAAAGGTTGATCCGATTGTTGATTTGCCACGTCTCGATGATCTGGTTGATGTCCATACTGAGATGCAACGGGGTTTTTCCCGATTGAGGCCCGAACCTTCATCTATACTGACCGTGGGTTCTATTTCGCAAAAAACTTATCAGCCTCGGCCTGAGTTTCATCGTTGCTCATTTCTTTTTGCTGCTGATTAATGCCCCATTCGTGTCCGAAAGGATCGACAAATTTGCCGTAACGCGCGCCCCAAAACATGTCCTGCACGGGCATCCTCACGGTTGAGCCTCGCTCAACGGCACGCGCCACGACGGCGTCGGCGTCGTCGACGTTCAGTGTAACCCGGGCGCACGTTCCACCGAGCCGCTCTGGCGATTCCAGCGAGCCGCCATCGCTCGGGGCAAACCAATCCGAAACGAACAGCTTATGCCCGTCAAGTACGATCTCGCCGTGCATAAGCCGCTTGCCGTCGGGCGCCATCATAAGGTGGCCGTCGATTGCACCGAAAACTTCCTTATAAAATTCCAATGCCGCCAGCCCGTTATTAACGATCAAATGTGGTATGAACTGGTCATCTCGATGCATAATATGCTCCCGTAAAAATTCTCGCGCCGGATCTGATTGACAGCATACATCAGATCCGTCGACGACCTAATTCTGAGAACGGCGATGGGGGCGTGCGCGATCAGGTAGCCGAGTAACGCCGGTCCCTGGGGTCGTGTACCCGCGGCCAAACAAAATTGGAAGAAAACCCCGCCTTCGTTCGTCCAATTACCATGAAAACCTCGCGCAAGATAATTCTCTTCATCGCTGCCTTCTTTTTCCTCTCGGCGCCCGCTTTGGCACATCCAGGGTCCGGTATTCTTGTCGATAGGCTTGGACAGGTCTTTTTCATCGACACTGGCTCGGGGCTGTGGAAGATCGACACCAAAGGCGCGCTAACACACCTTTCGCCTCTGAGAAACCATTGGCTCGCGCTCGATCCAAATGATCGGTTTACGCAATCCCGGCTGCCAACGGACCCGGCCCGGGATTGGGTCATAACCGCCGCCGGTTCAAATCCGACGATACTCATCTCTACCGATTTCCCGCTCGTAATAGGCCAGGACGGAAACCTTTATTATCCTTCGGTACGCGAGAGCGATCGCCGGATATTGCGTCACAAGGGAACCGGTGGCATAACGACATTTGCCACTCTCCCGCGCTCCGCAAAAGGCGAGCAGTGGATCAACGGCATCGCCGGCGGTCCCGACGGCTCGATCTATTATACCGATGATGCCGCGATCGGGCGGATCACTGCGCGAGGCACCGTCTCGACGCTCGCTACCGTTTCGCCACTCGCGAAAGGGCCGAAGATTCCCGGAAATGACGCTCACCCGTATCTTCGCGGGCTAAAGGTTGATGCCAACGGCGCGGTCTATGTCGCCGACGCCGGTGACTCCCGCGTCCTTAAGATCACCCCCGATGGCAAGATCGCGACCGTCCTGCAGCTCGAAAGCCCGTGGGCACCGACCGACGTCGCCGTATTCGGCGACATTGTGTATGTACTGGAATTTTCCCACACGCCCGGCGACGACCGCACCGAATGGATGCCCCGCATCCGAAAGATCACCCCCGACGGCAGGTCGACCATCATCGTCATGGTCGACCAAATGCCAGGTGCCCGCCCGCCCAAACCCGCGGCACCGATTACTTCCAATGTTCTTTGGGTCGAGTTTCTTGATCTGTTAGTGCGATCGTTTATCTTTGCTACTTGATGGCATCACGACACGATGGCCGATAAAAGTGGTCCATAAAATTGCCCTCGACGATTATAGAGGGCGTATCCATTGAAAATGCTGTGATTCTTTTCGCGACTTGCCGCCACGATGAGCGGAAAGGCTTGCCTTTCCGTCAGTTAGTATAAAAAGACCTAGGGAGGCTGTGCCTCCCGGTTATCCGCTAGGGAATTTGCAAAGAAGATCCCTCATCTGGTCCTTTTGAAGATCGATAAGATCGGGCTTATCGAAGGGAACCTGGGCCATCGTAAACGGAGGCGTAGCCTCCTGGCTTATTTCGGGCCAGCCAACGGGAAGGCAGCCTTTCCGCTCATCATGACGGCGAGCCGAGCCCATCTTTTGGCAGGCGGGTCGTCTCGTAAGCAGCCCGAGCTCGCCCATGAGTCGGTATTACGATGGCCAATATCTCGGTGTTGAAAAAGGCAAAGCGAGCAATTCGGCTCTCAACATTGGCGGCGTTCTCTAGAGCTTTAGAATGTCAGCCAAGAGATATTTTGGAATATGAGGAGTAGTAGGGCTGTCATGATCTAAAACGACTCGAAAGTGTTAGAGTCAATTGTATAGAGCCACGCACGCGATTTTGGACGGTGAGGAAGCCGTATCCGTGCTGAGCCCTTCTTTTCTCACAGAC
>JBHENG010000051.1:0-16140 GCA_046262195.1 Pyrinomonadaceae bacterium
TCGTGGGCGCAGTTGACGGCTCCAAAACCCGTGAAAGCGCCGGTTCGGAAAAAGGCGGTAGCGAAAAAGGGTGTGGTAAAAAAACCGGCGCCGCCCGTAACAGCGGCGGCCGCAGCAGGGCCGGTTATCGTGCCGGCTATTGCTGAAAAAGTAAAAGTTCTTGAATTTACGGCCGATGGTAGGGGCGGCTTACTAGCTGGAACGGACAGGGGTCTGTACCGCAGCTACGATCTGACAAAAGGATGGGAAAAGCTCCCATTCGGGCCCGGATTCAATGATGACGTGTTTGCTATTCACACGTCCGCAGCCCGCCCAAATACAATATGGGTGGGAACGGCAACATCAGGTGTTCTGGTCTCGCGTGATCAGGGAAAGACATGGACGAGGACCGGGGGGGCCGTAGACAATATACCTGTCAGCTCCATCATGTCGGATCCCAAGCGGCCTGACTATGTCTATGTCGGAACCACACAGGCGTTTTACCTTACACGCAATGGCGGCGAAACATGGAATCGACGGGGCGGCGGGCTGACGCTCGGCAATTTCACAAGTATTCTGATCAACCCGGTCAACACCGATGAGATCCTGATCTCCAGCTCGGTTGTGACCGACGGGGGTGTATTCATATCGACCGACGCAGGCAATAAATGGAGCCGGATCGATACAAAAGACATGAAGCTGCCGAGCCGCCGTGTTTGGGCCATGGCGTTTGATCCTCAGGACCCGGATCGCATTTTTGCTGCTACACACTCGTCCGGTATTTACCGGATCGAGCGATCCGCCAGAACCGCCGCTGGAATGTAACCGTTGCGCCAGCGAATCAGTGTACGAACGAGGCAGCTATTACAGGCTGCCTTTTTATTTCAACTTGGCACTTGCAGGATTGGTCTCTATAATCTGACAAGACAGGAGCCAACATCTTGATAAAAGAGATCGAGCGCGAATACCGCCCCGTAAACGCTAGAATAAAGGTTTCGCAAATCCCGTTCTCTGATATTCCCCATCAATCGAAGCTGTTCCTTAACTACCAAAGCGATCGGCTTTCACTGCCCCAGTTCTATCCGAATGCGGTCGAATCGATGAGAGGCTTGTCGTCATGTGTTCCGACCGTCCTAGAAAATTACGAAACGGATCGGGAAAAGCTCTGCGATAGCCTCGCGCGCCTCAATCTAAGATTTGGCGCGGGTGACAAAACGCTTCAAAATCTGGATCTGCTTCGTGATCCCGGGACGGTCGCCGTTATGACGGGGCAGCAGGCGGGACTATTTACAGGCCCGCTTTATACGATCTATAAAGCGCTTTCAGCGGTGAAAGCAGCCGAAGATCTAAGCACGTCAGGCGTGCAGGCGGTCCCTGTATTTTGGGTTGCAAGCGAGGACCACGATTTTAAGGAAGTTAGTGAAACGTGGTTTACGGGCGATGATGCCAAGGTATTTTCAACATCATTCGCGCCGCGGTCGTACGTCGATGGATCGTCAGTCGGCAGCGTTGAAATTGACGATGGGATCAACGAAACGATCGAGCGGGCGTTTGACCTTCTGCCGCAAACTGAGTTTTCAGAAACAGCGAAAGAGGTTCTCAGCTCATGTTGGTCCGGCGGACAGCTCTTTGGCGCCGCATTTTCCCGGACGATCTGCAAATTGCTAAACGACTACGGGCTGATCCTGATCGACCCGATGGATGGAGACATCAAACAGCTTGCGGCCCCGATCTATGAAAGAGCCATCACGCACGCCGATGCGATCGTCGGCGGAATACAAAAGAAGAACGAGCTGCTGGAAAAGGCTGGCTTTCACAAACAGGTACGCGTTGAGGATGATTATTTTCCATTGTTTTGGCATGACGACGGCGGCAAAAGGACGGCATTGAGAAAGATCGGCCCCGGCGTGTACTGGGCAAAGGAGCGGCGAAGGAAATTTTCCGTCGCGGAACTTCAAGACCTTGTTCGCAGAGAGCCCGATCGGCTCAGTCCCGGCGTAATGCTCAGGCCGGTGGTGCAGGATTATCTGCTTCCGACCGTATGTTATTTTGGCGGAGCTGCTGAGATAGCGTATTTTGCGCAGAACAGCGCCGTTTATGAGACGTTATCCAGGCCGGTGACGCCGATACTGTATCGGCAGAGCATTACCGTCATCGAGGCCAAACATCGGCGGCTTCTGGAAAAGCTCGGGCTGGACTTCCTGGATATTTTTGCCGACCGTGAACAGGCGATGCTTAATATCGCAGAAAGGAATGGCGGGTTTGAAACTGCCAAACTGTTTGCCGAGGTGGAGGAGAAGGTCAATACCGAGCTCAACCGGTTGGACCAGAATCTTTCGCTCGTAGATTCTACCATCGCCGAGAGTCTTGCGCGACGACGTTCAAGCATCATTTACCATATTGCAACATTGCGTGAGAAGGCACTTCTGGCCCAGATCCGTCGCGATAGGACCCTGGCCCGGCAGATCGATGATCTGTGGGTGTCACTCCTGCCGAACGGCCAGCTCCAGGAACGGTCTTTAAACGTATTTAATTATGTAAATAAGTTTGGACCGAGCTTCATTGAGTGGGTGTATCAGGCCATCGTGGCTGATGCCAAAGGCCATAGTGTCGTTGAATTGTAATGAATAAGATCAGAGTTCTGCCGGACATTCTTGCAAACCAGATCGCGGCCGGTGAAGTGGTCGAGCGGCCGGCGTCCGTGATTAAGGAGCTCGTCGAGAACTCGATCGACGCGGGCGGTAAGCGGATCCAGATCGACATAGAACTCGGCGGCCGGCGATTGATGCGTGTCGCGGACGACGGGGAGGGCATGGTGCGCGACGATGCCATTCTCGCGTTCGAACGCCATGCAACCTCAAAGATCAGCACGCCAGAAGACCTCGGACGGATCGGCACGCTTGGCTTCAGAGGTGAAGCACTTGCCTCGATCGCTTCGGTCGCGAAAGTGGAATTAACGACAAAGACCGAGGCGGATCTTGCGGCCACGCGGGTTCTCGTTGAGGGGGGTCGGTTACTGGATGTAAGGGACGCCGCGCGTGACACGGGCACTACGATCTCCGCTCGCGATCTGTTTTTTAATACACCGGCTCGTCGAAAATTCATGCGGTCAGAGGCGACCGAAAATTATCACCTCGCCAGCATCGTGACGCATTACGCTCTGGCACACCCTGAGATCGCTTTTGCAATGACAAATAACGGGCGGGAGGTCCTGCGCCTTTCGCCGGCGAGAGATCTGCGTGAACGAGCGTTTCAGGTATTTGGCGAGGGTTTGCTCGAGAGCCTGCTGCCGGTCGAGGGCGGTCGTGACTATGTAGCTCGAATTACCGGGTTCGTCTCGGCCCCTCGAGAACGACGGACGACCCGCGATGCTCAATACTTTTTTGTAAATAAGCGATTTGTTCGGGACAAGACGATCGCCGGCGGGCTGCTCGAGGGTTTCCGTTCGGTGCTGCCCCACGGGGTTTATCCGGTTGCTTTTCTGTTTCTGGAAATGCCGCTGGAGGAGATCGATGTCAATGTTCACCCAGCAAAGACGGAGGTCAGATTTCGCCGTGCTGAAGCCGTGAAGGATGTGATCGCCGAGGCCGTGCGAACGACGTTGACCAGGGCGGGAATAGGAGTCGATCTCGACCGCGAACTATCTGTGAAGCCGCCGAACGATCGGATAACACCGCCCGACATTCAAAGTACTGATCAGAGCCGGATAGATTTCACGCCGTCAAACCGAGTGGATATCGTACGACCAGATAGCGTTGCGCCGTCACGGCCGGTCGATCACGGTCGTGGTCCGGCGGGAGCAGCGGCTGGAGTGCAGGTGGCCGATGAAAATGTTCCGCTGCAGAGCCAGTCTCTCCATGGTGCAGAGCCCAAAGGCGCTGCCGTCGCCGATCTGCTCGAGATAGAGCCCGAGCCGCAGCCGTCGGTCGCACCTGCACTGCCGCCCGTAAATTCAGCCGCAAAGCTAGCGAAGAGCTCGGAAGTGGAGCACGTGACGTCTGCCCGGATCCGCCCCATCGGACAGCTTCATGACAGCTTTATAATCGCGGTCGATGACGAGGGTTTGTTACTCATCGATCAGCACGTCGCCCATGAGCGGATCCTGTTCGATAAATATCGTAAAGGAGAAATAGATCGCCCGATCGAGTCGCAGAACCTGCTTCTTCCAGAGACCATCGACCTTACGCCTGCGCAATCAGAGGCGTTTCAGCTCATTGAGAGTGATCTGGCAGCGCTCGGCTTCGGACTGATGCGGCTGTCCGGCAGAACGGTAGCCATTAAGAGCATTCCAACTGACCTTGCCGCCGGCGAGGCCCGAAACCTCTTCGCCGAGATCCTTGACACAATCGAGATCGAAAAAAAGGGGGCTCCAAAATCTACGTTACGTGACGATATCGCGGCCAGCCTTGCCTGCAAAGCGGCTATAAAGATCAATATGAAGCTCACGCCTGAGAAGATGAACTGGCTGATCGACCGGCTCCTCGTGACGACGTCGCCTACAACATGCCCCCACGGTCGCCCGGTCATTCTGCGGCTTTCAATGAAGGACATCGAACGCGGCTTTCACAGAACCTAGTTATGGAAAATGACGCGAACAGCAGTGAGGAAATATCGGACTCGTTTTGGACGAGGATCTATGTTCTTGTCGCGATCACTACTATCATTGTTATAGCGGCCCTGTCGATGTTTTCTCGTTATTTCAGATAGATCCCCATGAGAGCTTTGGACTGGGCCATTGTTGCTGCTTATCTGGTTTATATCGTCTGGGACGGCATACGGATGACAAAGCACAGCGGCAGCAAAGAGGGATATTTTCTGGCCGACCGCGGTCTGCCATGGTGGGCGGTCGGACTCTCGGTCATGGCCACGCAGCTCTCGGCCATTACGCTCGTCGGTACTACCGGTCAGGCATATAGCGACGGCATGAGGTTCATCCAGTTTTACTATGGGCTGCCGTTGGCGATGATAATTCTTTGCGTGACCGTTGTGCCGTTCTTTCATCGGGCAAATGTTTTCACCGCTTACGAATACCTTGAAAAGCGTTTTGACGTGAAGGTTCGGACGCTGACAAGTTTCTTTTTCCTTATCTCACGCGGCCTCGGTGTCGGTACGATCATTTCGGCGCCTGCTATCGTTTTGTCGATCGTATTTGGATGGAATCTTGTCCTCACCATCTTTGGCATTGGTCTTTCGACCACGATTTACACGGTCTTTGGCGGCGTCCAGGCGGTCACATGGACGGATGTAAAACAGATGGTGATCATCTTTTTTGGTCTTGGTGTATGCTTCCTGGTTATTCTCTCGAGCTTTCCCCCGGGAGTGACTCTTGGTGACGGGCTGCATCTGGCTGGCAGCTTGGGCAAGCTAGAGATGATCGACACCAGATTTGACCTAAAGGAAAAATATACGCTTTGGTCCGGGCTCATCGGCGGACTGTTTCTAATGCTTGGATATTTCGGCTGTGACCAAAGCCAGGTGCAGCGGTTCCTCACCGCAAAGTCTGTGGACGAGGGGAGAACGTCCTTGCTGATGAGCGCGTTCCTAAAGATCCCGATGCAGTTCGGGATCTTGTTGATCGGCATCATGGTCTTTGTGTTTTACCAGTTTTCCGCACCCCCGATAGTCTTCAATCCGGCTGAGGTAAATAAGGCAGCGGCTGCCCCCGAGTTCCGTGCGATACAGGACCGGTATGCGGCCGCCCACGCGGCCCGTCGGGAGGCGGCTCTTAATTTTTCGAGCAGCGAGGACACGCGTGCGGATTATATAGCTGCGGATAAAGGTTTTAATGACAGTCGGAAGGACGCATTGGCATTCGTCCGTGCGACCAGCAATCCGACATTCAATGATGTTAACTACGTATTTCCTACCTTTGTGCTTGAAAACATGCCGATGGGGGTGATCGGGCTCCTAATAGCTGCTATTTTTGCCGCAGCGATGTCATCCATTGCCGCCGAACTTAACGCCCTTGCTACCGCAACCACGATCGATTTTTACCGAAGGCTCTTCCAACCCGAGGCGACTGACGGCCATTACGTTGCGGTTGGCCGTATCTCGACATTCCTCTGGGGGATCTTTGCGTGCATCGTCGCCATCTTTGCGACTAACCTCGGCTCGCTTATTGAGGTGGTTAACAAATTTGGCTCGTTCTTTTACGGCTCCCTGCTCGGTGTGTTTGTTCTGGCCTTCGTAGTAAAACGGGCCCGGGCGCGGGGCGCGTTTTTTGGTCTGCTGTTTGGTATTACTTCGGTTTGGGTCGCCAGCATATACACCGACATTGAATTCTTATGGTTTAACGTCATTGGCTGCCTGGTAACGGTGTTGGTCGGTTACATTATCTCGCTCACGGTGCGAGATAATGAGATAGAGCCGGAACCTACTGTATGAAATTGTTCAAAGATCACCTCAATCTTCTTGGCGGCCACCCAAAGGTCCGGACTGCCGTATTCCTGTTGCTCTTGACGTTTGTCCTACCGCTCGCCGCTCAGGTCCGGCCCGTCAATGACCGTGGCGTGCTCGGTCTCGCTCGTCTGTTAAGGCGTATTAACACCACGGGCAGCGTGATGATGATCGGCGCACATCCGGACGATGAAGATTCCGCTCTGGTTGCATACCTGGCTCGCGGCGAGAATGCCCGAACAGCGTACCTGAGCTTAACCCGTGGTGATGGCGGACAGAACATCATTGGTTCAGAGCTCTTTGAATCGCTCGGCATCATTCGAACCGAAGAGCTGCTACAGGCTCGCCGTCTCGATGGAGCCGAACAATATTTTGCCCGAGCCTTCGACTATGGATTTTCAAAAACGCTCGACGAGGCTAAGAGCAAATGGGACGAGAACATTATTTTATGTGACGCCGTGAAGGCGATCCGTCTTTTTAGACCGCAGGTAATAATTTCACGTTTCTCTGGCACGCCTGCCGACGGACACGGACAGCATCAATTTGCGGGCTACATTTCGCCCAAGGCCGTGAAGGCCGCGGCTGACGCGCAGCAGTGCAGGGAAGCGGGGCCGGTCTGGGCTGTTCTGAAGTTCTACGTTGGCCAGGGTTTCGGCGATAACGCCCCGCCGCCCACGCTTCGGGTCAATACCGGTCAGTTTGACCCCGTCCTTGGGCGCACCTATTTCGAGATCGCAATGGAAGGCCGCAGCCAGCACCGATCTCAAGGCGAGGGCCGCATCGAGTTCCATGGGGAACAGTTTTCCGGCCTCAATCTGGTTGAGAGCCGCGTCGAAAGATCGGAAAGCGAGAAAAGCATTTTTGATGGCATCGACACATCAATAACAGGGATTCCAAAGGTCGTCGGCTTAACACTGCCTGAGCTCCGTACAGAGCTTGCTGTTATTCAGCGATCGGCGGAAGCAGCTCTTCGCGAACTTCGACCGGCTGAACCGCAGCCGACCATATCGGCGCTTGCCCGCGCGCTTGAGGCAACAAGAACCACGAGGGCGAAGCTGGCGTTGATCCTTAAGGACGGGACAAACATTGCCCAGGCGACCGATTCTTACCTCAAGCCCAAGGAGGCCGAATTATCAAAAGCGTTAGAGTTTGCCGCCGGTATCACGGTGGATGCACTCGCGGATCGCGAGATCGTAGTTCCCGGCGACCGGTTCACGGCCTCGGTCAAGGCTTTCGCGCCTGCTACCGGCGTAAAGGTCAAAGATGTTGTTCTTAATGTGCCGAAAGGTTGGACCGTGACAAGGTCCGGGGCGCCTAGGGAGAACACCACCGGCTTTAACCGTCGGGAGGTTGCGGCGGGAGCCGCTTACTTTAATATCTCCGTTCCCTCGACTGCGAATCCGACTCAACCATATTGGCTGGAAGAACCCCGCGACGGGGATCTCTTCCATTGGCAGAGTCCGGGCAATGAGACTTTACCGTTTCAGCCTCCGCCTATCTTGTCGGAGACCAGGATCGATGTGATCGGCGTCGAGATAACAGTGACGAGGCCGTTGCAATATCGCTACGCAGATCCGGCACGCGGCGAGATCCGCCGTGACCTAAGTGTTGTACCCGCGGTTTCCGTGAGTGTCGATCAACAATTGCTGATCGTTCCTCGTTCCGCCGCGTCCCAGACGCGCAGGCTGACCGTGAGCGTTACCAATCATTCGTCGAGAGCGGTTACGGGCGCCGTCCGTCTCGATATTCAGGGTGCAAAAGACTGGCGGTATCTGCCCGCCTCTGGCACCCTTATCCTCCGCAACAGGGGCGAGAAAACAAGCGTAGCCTTCGAGGTGAGCATCCCTGCCAATACAGAAACGGCCAAATATACCATCCTGCCTTCTGTAGTGGCCGAGGACGGTGCGGCGACTCACACCATGAACGTCGTCGCATATCCCCACATTCAGACCCACCGGTTCTATACCCGGGCGGAGACGAACGTGAGTGTGCTCGACCTGAAAACCGCGCCAGTGAAGGTGGGATACATAATGGGGAGCGGCGACGAAGTGCCTGCAGCTATCGCCCAGATGGGCTTCGACGTGCAGATGCTGGAGGAAAAAGATCTTGCGGCCGGTGATCTTTCGAAATATGGTTCGATCGTTGTCGGTATTCGTGCATCAGAGACCCGGCCCGATTTTGTGTCGAACAACCAGCGGCTTCTCGATTATGTCAGGAACGGCGGGAATTTGATCGTGCAATATCAGCGGCCGTCCTTCGCGCAGCAAAACCTTTTGCCGCTCCCCGCAACCATGGGGCCAAGGGTAGTGGATGAAACTGCAAAGGTGACAATCCTGCAGCCTGAACATCCGATCTTTAATCTTCCAAATAAGATCACGGAATCTGATTTTGTGGGCTGGGTGCAGGAGAGAAATCTCTACAACTTTAATACTTCTGACTCGGGATACACAGCGCTGCTTGAGTCGCACGACGTTGGTGAGCCTGAGAACCGCGGTGGCCTCGTGGTCGCAAAGCTGGGAAAGGGTACATATGTCTACTGCAGTTACTCATTTTTCCGTCAGCTTCCAGCCGGAGTAGGCGGAGCGTATAGGTTATTTGCCAACCTACTGAGCTTGCCGGCAAGTTCATTAAAATAAATATTGACAACGCGTAAGGAACACGTTATGTTCTTTGTGAGATCATAATTTGATCATATGACGAACAGTCGCAACTTTTTTAGCTTTAGCTTTTTTACCTTTTACTATTACGGTAAACGGCTGAAGTTTGGGTTGCAATAGGATATTTAGCAAAACTCTAACGAAGGCCGTGAAACTGAAAAGTTCACGGCCTTTTTGTTTGCGAGGAAACATGGAATTGGAACGAAAAAGAAAAGAGATAGATGAATTGGACGACTCGATCGTTCGGCTTCTTCAACAGCGGGTTGCGGTCGCTCGCGAGATCTCGATACTCAAGCTGAGTTCTGGATTGCCTATTGTTGATGCTCATAGGGAGAACGATGTTTTAAGACGGGTGTCGGACGACGCGGCCCACGGCGAAGCAATTGCCGCTATCTATCGGGCCATTCTCAACGAATCCCGACGGATCCAGGCTGCCGCGCAGGCCGAGATTATGGACAGGGGGGTAAAGTTGTGACACAGGTCGCCATTCAGGGCATCGTCGGCTCGTACAGCGAGGAAGCTGCGATCAAAATGCTCGGGGCCTCAGTTAATCTGCTCGAATGCGGAGACTTCGCGGCCGTGTTCCAGGCCCTATCGGCCGGAACAGCCCTGAGGGGTATCGTACCCGTACGCAACAAGATCGTCGGTGATATCGCAGCTACTGCCGAGCTCCTAGCCGCTAATAATATTCGTATCGTCGACGAGTTCGACCTTGAAATCCATCACATCCTCGCCGGAACCGACGATGCGAAATTAGCCGACCTGAGAAGCATCATGTCGCACCCGGAAGCTCTTAAACAATGCAGTGTGTATCTCGCTGCCCATCCGAAGATCAAAAGTGTGGCCGCCGCTGATACCGCCTCGAGCGTTCAACGCATATCTCGAGATAACCTGAAACAGAATGCCGCCATCGCAAGCGCTCGAGCTGCACGGATATATGGAGCCAAAATACTTTCCGAAAACATTTCGAACGACCCGAAAAACTGGACGACCTTTGCATTGATCGAAAAATAAACTTTATCTGGAGTAATTGTTATGCATGACGTTGGTATACATAAAATCGTAGACAAGACGGCCGCCGAATCAAAAAATACCGGCCTGCCCCTGGTATCCCGAAACGGACGTCCTCTAACTGTCGTGAATGTCGGGGGTATCAAGATCGGCGGCGACGCCGTCGTCGTGATGGCCGGTCCATGTTCCGTAGAGAGCGCGACCCAGGTCACAGAGACAGCCCTGGCGGTGAAAAGAGCCGGTGCGAGCATCCTCCGCGGCGGCGCGTACAAACCTCGCACTTCGCCATACGATTTCCAGGGCCTGGGCGTTGAAGGCCTCAGGCTTCTGCGGGCAGCGGGCGATGCGGCCGGCATGCCTATCGTGACGGAAGTTATGAGCGAGGAAGACGCCGATACGGTTGCAGAGTACGCCGATATGATCCAGATCGGCGCGCGAAATATGCAGAACTTCGCACTTCTTAAGAAGCTTTCCAGGACCAAGAGGCCCTTATTGTTAAAGCGCGGTCCATCGGCAACCATTAAGGAATGGCTGGCTGCTGCGGAATACCTGCTGCACGGCGGCAATCCTGATGTTGTGCTTTGTGAACGGGGGATCAAGACATTTGACAGCAGCCTGAGAAACACGCTCGACCTAGCCGGGGTGGCGCTCGTAAAGGAGATGACGCATTTGCCGGTAATCGTCGACCCATCTCACGCCACCGGTAAGCGCTCCCTGATCTCTGCAACTTCAAAAGCGGCGATCGCTGTGGGTGCCGATGGCGTGATTGTCGAGGTACATCCTGAGCCGGAAAAAGCCTGGTCAGACGGGGCGCAGTCTCTGACATTCGAAGGTTTTGCGGAAATGATGAGGCACATTCAAACTCCGCTTCGTAGCGTGGCGTCTTTTGGGGATGATCCGTCTGAAAATGAATTTTCCCGCGCGTATCAGGCGTGCAAGGGCAGGGAACTCGGCGTTTACACAAATCCGTGATCAGACATTTGGGCGGGCGAAGTGTATCACTCGATGGTTACCAGCACGTCGCCCGACGAGACCGTTGAACCAGCTTCGACGCGGATCTCTTTGACAGTGCCGCTCTTGGGTGATTTCAGTTCGTTCTGCATCTTCATGGCTTCGATCACGATGATGGCTTGACCTTTCTCGACCTGGGCTCCGACCTCCTCCAGGATTCGAACGACCTTGCCCGGCATTGCGGTTTTTATTTCTGCAGGACCGGCGCCGTGGGCGTCGTCTCCGCGTGTCCCGCGCAGCCTCTTCGGGTCTATTATTCGAATATCGAACTGATGCGCGTTGATATTGACCACCTTCGCATCAGACGCACTGTCCGCCGGTGGCACGTACACCTCGAACACTTTGCCGTTATGTTTAAAGGCGTAAACGTTTGGTTCGGGTTCTGAGACCTCAAGCTCATAACGGCGCCCGTTGACCTCAGCAAAGATCTTGTTGCCATCGCGGTCAACGCTGAGCTCGATCATCGCTTCACGTATCTCACCTCGAAGTTTCATCTGGATCAGCTTTGCCCGACCTTGTTCGGCTGTGGGGTTATACGCAGGTAGGGTTTGACCGTTTGCCAGCCAGCCGGGAATTTTGCTTTTGCGTCCTCGTCGGAAAGCGACGGCACGATTATGCAGTCATCTCCATCATTCCAATTAACCGGTGTCGCGACGTTGTATTCGGACGTTAACTGAAGTGAATCGATAACGCGCAGCAGTTCCTGAAAATTGCGGCCTGTGGTCGCCGGGTATGTGATCATCAACTTCACTTTCTTATCGGGACTTATCACGAAAACAGATCTGACTGTAAATGCGTCGCTGGCATTTGGATGGATCATGTCGTAAAGATCGGCCACTTTTCTGTCGGGATCCGCGATCATCGGAAAGTTCACGGCCGAGCCCTGTGTCTCCTCGATATCCCGCTCCCATCCGATATGAGACTCCAGCGGATCGACGCTAAGGCCGATCACTTTTACATTTCGCTTGTCGAACTCTGGTTTAAGCCGCGCCGCCATTCCCAGCTCGGTCGTGCAAACCGGAGTGTAATCTTTGGGGTGTGAAAATAAGACACCCCAACTGTCACCGAGCCACTCGTGAAAGTTGATCGTGCCATGCGTAGTATTTGCGATAAAATCAGGCGCCGTATCGCCGAGTCTGATCGTCACAAAAAGTTCTCCATATTTTTAATTGATGTACGCACTATTCTTCATCATCTAGTACTGACGCTAATGCGTTGTTTTTGATTTCTGCCCTTCTCAGCCTGAGCAGGTGAACTTTCTTTTCGTCAGCATTTAAGATCTCAATCGCCAACCTACGCAGAACCAACCGTTCGCCCGTTTTGGGAACGTAGCCTGCTTCGCTCGTTACTAGCCCCGCGATGGTTGTGTAATCTTCGTCCTCCAGATCGATATCAAACAGGCGCTCGATCTTGTCGATCTCGGTAGACCCCAGCACGTCCCAATAGCCGTCGGCACCCTCGACGATCTCGATAATTTCTTCCTGTTCAGTATCCTCGTCCTCGATCTCTCCGACGATCTCTTCAAGTATGTCTTCGACGGTGATCAACCCCGCTACGCCGCCGTACTCATCGATGACCACAGCGATCTGCACATGGTTTGCCTGCATGTTCTTCAGCAATTCCGACGCAGTCTTGGTCTCGGGGACAAAAAACGCGTCCCTCAGCATCTCGCCAACGGAAGTGTTCTCTTTACCCTCGGCCCACGCCTGTAGCAGATCGCGAACATAGATCATTCCCTCGATGTTGTCGATGCTTTCCCGATACACCGGTATTCGTGAATACTTCTCATCGACTATCAGATCACGTGCGTCCCTGACGGTCGCATCCACCGACAGTGCGACAATATCCGTTCGCGGGGTCATGATCTCGCCGGCCCGGGTATCGCTGAACTCGACCATCGTCTCGATAAGCTCACGGTCCTCTTCCTCAAGGATGCCTTCGGCCTCGCCGACTTCCATCAGGGCTTGGAAGTCTTCGGCGTTATCTTCGGTCTTGTCGTCTCCGGCGTCGGGGGCTTCAGTTGACTCCAGCTTTTGACGAAGCTTTGACTTGTTGCGAACAACGAGCGGTTCCAGAAAATAAGACACCAACGCATACAGCGGCCGAATGGCCGGCAGCAGAAACAAGAGCTTTTTCTCGGTTTCGTTTCGTACCAGCAATCGGGGTACGATCTGGCGCAGCAACACGGTAGCCAATAAGCCAATAGCGAGCGAAAAAAAGAGTATCCGCGTCCGGTCTTGAGTAAAGGCACTCACCACCAGCGTTAAAAGCACAGTGTAAATAATGAGGAGCACCTGGATGGCGGATGAAATGGCAAACCGGAACCTGTGCCGGTTCTCGAGGATCTCTCGGAGAAACTGAACAGAAGTACGTTTTTCCGCGAACTCCTCATCCGCTGAGATCCGCCGGAGACTCACGTCGGAGAGGTGCGAGAATGCGAGGTCCACGGTCGCGAGAAACGTCATCACCAGCAAAATAATCAGGGATATGATTATTTCAGTTACCATTGTCCGCTCATTTTAGATGGTAGCCGCCGAAAACTAAACATACTCTGCATCATTATTTGATCATGTTCTTCCATTCTCGGCCGTCAGTTCTGAGCAGAGTATTCGCGTCCGCGGGGCCCCATGACCCGGAAGCATAGTCTGGGTAGTCGCCGGATTATTCAATGATTTCCAGCAACCGGCGTTTCGCCAGCACTGTACGCGGGTGAGTGTCGGGATGGGACGCCTGTATTTTATCGAAACTTGACTTTAACAGCGGGCGGGCATTTACAAGATCGCCCTGCGCCATCAGACACGCCCCTAATGCTCCTTCGACCTCGGCAACTCGAACGAAGTTCTGATCCATCACTCGCCGTCTGATGTCGATAGCCTCGCGAAAATAGCTTTCAGCTTGCCTGGGCTGGCGACGCAACATAAGGACGCGACCGATAGACATCAATGGATAGGCGAGATTCGGGTGACCGGGAGAGAAGGTACGCTTCGCACCTTCGAGTGAGCGACGGGCTGTTGCTTCAGCCTCTTGTAGTTTTCCCGTCAGTGCCGCAATGTCGCTCAAATGGCTCAAGGCTATTATGGTATAAGGATGATCGCCGCCGAGCGCCGTCCGATATCTGGATATGCCCTCGCGGATGCTCGATTCCGCTTCGTCATATTCACCTTTTTCCTTTAGAACAATGCCCAGGTTGAGCAGACTGCCTCCGGACTCGGAACGCTGAGTGCCGGGCAGTGAAGCATATTCCTGGATCGACCGGCGCAGATATCGCTCGGCGCCTTCCTGATCGCCTTGTTCGTCACGGGCCATCCCGAGATGGCCCAGAACGATCGCCAATACCGCACGTTCATTTCCGATCAGTGTCTCAGCATTCCGATAAGCTTCCTGTAGATGGATCTCGGCCGTTTGCGGTTCGCCCTTGAGGCGATGAAGCAGACCGTAGTCGCTCAGACTGCCGGCGAAGCCTAGTTTGGTATTTCCTTCAAGCTTGCCCTCGCTTATGCGGCCACGGTAAATCGCGAGGGCCTTCTGATAAAAGTGGTCCGATTGTCCGTAATCGCCCTGAAGCATGTAAGCGGCAGCCATATCGCGCATATATTGCACAGTTTGAGGATGGTCTTCACCATGAAGCGTTAACGCCGTGTCAAAAGCCGATCGCAAAATAGGCTGAGCGGCATCATAGCGGCCCCGCGCAATGTAGGTGAGACCGATATTGTGCTGGATCTGTGCGAGCACATCCGGCTGGTCGGCCAGTTCGGTCTTTACGCGTTCGGCGGCCTCATCGATGACCTCAATGAGCGTGATCTCGGCGTTACGGCCGAATCCCGGAGAATTCCAGCTTGGGCTGGCCGTAAGCATGATCCTGTGCAGAAACGCACTTATCATCGTCGTTTTTGCAGATTCGAGCTGCGCTCTGTCCCGTTCAGCACGGGCGATATTCGCCTGCCACAGAGCAAAGGCCAAACCGGTTATTAAAGATAGGATGACAAACGCGGTTGAGCCGACAGCGATCTTGTTGCGTCGGACGAATCGTGAGGCTCGATACGCAAATGTTTGCCGGCGCGCCAGGATAGGAAGATCATTCCAATGACGCTCAATATCCTGAGCAAACTGCTCGACCGACTCGTAACGCAGCTCGGGCTCTTTCCGCAGGGCCTTGAGAATGATCGTATCGAGATCGCCCCTCAGCGATTGCGGATTGGGACCGGCGGAATGCGGATTTGTTTCTTCGTTTTCAGACTTTGGACTTTGAACTTTGAATCTTGAACTGCTGACGGACGATGGGCGTACCGGCTCGGTCGCGTCAATGGTGCGCAAAACTTCTTCAAAGCTTTTGTTTTCGAAATTGAAAGGTCTTTCGCCGGTTAATAACTCATACAAAACCACGCCGAGCGAATAAACGTCGCTGGCGGTCGTTATATTTTTTCCATGGATCTGTTCGGGCGAAGCATAGGCCGGAGTAAAGGCGCGAAATGCCGTTTCGGTTTGAGTCAGGTTATGCACACCGGCTGACGCAGGCGGGTCTGACATTTTTGCCAACCCAAAATCCAGTAATTTTGGCTCGCCATCCTTTGTTACCAAAATATTCGACGGTTTTATATCGCGATGAACAGTCAAATTGCGATGAGCATAGGCGACCGCCGAACAGATTTTCAAAAATAAATTCAGCCTGTCTTCAATTTTGAGATTTTCCTTTTCCGCAAATTCCAAGAGCGGCTCGCCCTCGACATATTCCATCGCTAAAAACGGCTCGCCCATCTCCGAAACGCCGCCGTCGAGCAGTTTGGCAATATGCGGATGATTGAGATTCGCCAAAATCTGGCGCTCGCGGCGAAAACGTTTTACGAGCTCGGTATCGGCAAAGGTCTGGCGGACGATTTTTAACGCGACCTGCTGCTCGAACTCGCCGTCGGTGCGTTCCGCTAAAAAAACCGCGCCCATTCCGCCTCGCCCGATCTCTCGTATGATTTTGTAATTCCCGAATTGCTTTCCTGCCACGCTTCTTCCGTTCGAAGCAATGTTTGCGGCAAGGTCAAAACTGTTTTTCTCAATCAGATTTTCCGGCTCGTCGTAAGCCGCGAGCAGTGAT
>JBHENG010000051.1:16150-16584 GCA_046262195.1 Pyrinomonadaceae bacterium
CCCCGCCGCAGCTTTGTCGTAAAAACTCGGCGCGAGATTCCGTCGGCTGCTCCAAAGCCTTAGTGAAAATGTCTTTTGTTTGCTGCCAGTTGTCCATCTCTTGTCAGAACCGGCAGCATTAGCGACCGGGTTCTTTGGTTTACCGAGATTCAAGAACCAGTCGGTTCTGGCCTGGCTAAACTCGCCCAGTGCTAAAGCCGCCGCTCCCTGTTTTGACCTAATTCCCGCTGAAACCACGCTTTTGCAAATGTCCATTCGCGCCTTACCGTGGTTTCCGAAATCCCCAGAACATAAGCTGCTTCCTGGATCGAAAGCCCGCCGAAGAATCTTAGCTCGACAATTTTCGCCTGTCTCGTGTCCAGTTTTTCCAGGCTCTGCAACGCTTCTTCAACGGCCAGAATATCGAGCTCCTTTTCCTCAGGATAACTAACGGC